>NZ_JBBDGM010000007.1:0-255257 GCF_037204185.1 Microbacterium bandirmense
GGGTCTGAGAATCAGAACGCGAACATCAGAAGAGCTGTCGCCAGTTCGCCTTCGCCAGATCGAGCAGCTCGTCTCCGCGGCCCGACATGACCGTGCGGATCGCGTACAGCGCGAAGCCCTTGACCTGCTCGGCGGTGATCGTCGGCGGCATCGACAGCTCCTGACGCTCGGTGACGACATCGAGCAGGGCAGGACCGTCGTGCGCGAGCACCTCGCGTACCGCGTCCGGCAGCTCGTCCGAGCGCTCGACGCGGCGGGCGAAGATGCCCATCGCCTGCGCGACCGCAGCGAAGTCGGGATTGTGCAGGTCGGTGGCATGGGTGACGAATCCCGCGGCCTTCATCTCGAGCTCGACGAAGTTCAGCGAGGAGTTGTTCACGACGACCGTCTTGACCGGGAGGCCATTCTGCGTGAGCGTCATCAGCTCCCCCAGCATCATCGCCAATCCCCCGTCACCGGCGAGGGCCACGACCTGCCGCTCGGGGCATGCCGTCTGCGCGCCGATGCCGTGCATCAGCGCGTTCGCCATCGAGCCGTGCGTGAACGACCCGATCAGGCGCCGCTTCTGCGTCATCTGCAGGTAGCGCGCCGCCCACACCGTGGGCGAGCCGACATCGGCGGTGAAGACCGCGTCGTCATCGGCCGCCTCGTCGAGCAGCCGGGCCAGGTACTGCGGATGGATCGCCTGTGATCCCCGAGAGGGCACGGCGAGGTCGTCGAGCCGCGCACGCGTCTTGCGGTAGTGCGCCACGGCGTCGTCGACGTGGTGGCGGTCGCGCTTGGCCGTGAGTCGCGGCAGCAGCGCCTCGGCGGTGGCGCGCACGTCGCCGACGAGGCCGAGATCGACAGGATGCCTGCGGCCGATCTGCGCACCGCGGATGTCGACCTGGATGATCTGCGCCCCGTCGGGGTAGAACTGCGTGTACGGGAAGTCGGTGCCCAGCATCAGCAGCGTCTCGGCAGCATCCATCGCCCGATAGCCCGACGCGAACCCCAGCAGCCCCGTCATGCCCACATCGAACGGGTTGTCGTACTCGATGAACTCCTTGCCGCGCAGCGCGTGCACGACCGGCGCGGCGAGGCGGTCGGCGAGCGCGACGACCTCGTCGTGCGCACCCTCCACGCCGGCGCCGGCCAGGATCGTCACCCGCTCGCATCCGTTCAGCAGCTCGGCTGCGCGATCGAGCTCGCCGGGGTTCGGCACGATCACCGGTCGGGCGCGCTCGATCACTGTGGTGCGATCGTCTCGGCTCTCGGCCAGCGCTACCTCGCCGGGGATGACGAGCACTGCCACCCCGCGCTGCTCGATCGCCGTGCGCATGGCGATCTCCAGGAGCCGGGGCATCTGCACCGGATCGGCGACGTACTCGGTGTACACGCTGCACTCGCGGAACAGCTCCTGCGGGTGCGTCTCCTGGAAGTACCCCGTGCCGATCTCGCTGGTCGGGATGTGCGCTGCGATCGCGAGCACGGGCACCCGCGATCGCTGGGCGTCGAAGAGCCCGTTGATCAGGTGCAGGTTGCCGGGGCCGCACGAGCCGGCCACGACCGCCAGGTCGCCGGTGAGCGCCGCGTCGGCCGCGGCGGCGAACGCCGCGGACTCCTCATGCCGCACGTGCACCCAGCGGATCGTGCCGTCCTTGCGCAGTGCGTCCGTGAAGCCGTTGAGGGAATCGCCAGGGATGCCGTAGACGCGGTCCACGTCATTGGCGCGGAGCGTGCGGACGATGTTCTCGGCGACGGTGACCATGGGTCAGACGGCTTCGTCGCCTCGAGCCGGCTGTCGCACCGGTTCATTCAACGCCAGCAGCACCGCGAAGCCGGCCCACAGCGTGACGATGCCCATGGCAGTGTCCTTGCCGTTCCACGAACTGGACTGCCACATCGCGAACCACTCGGAGCCGATCACGATGAAGCCGATGAACCAGATCGCGAAGCCCAGGCCGAAGGCTGCGTAACCCCACGCCCGCGCCCGGTCGTATGCCGCGACGTCGGCGTCGCGGCGCAGGAACAGCAGCACGCCGCCGTACAGGGCGAGCCCCGCGAAGACGCCCTCGGCGATGATGATGCCGATGTACGCGATCGTGTGGATCACCGGGCTGTCGATCGCGCGCCACATCAGCGCATTGCCCTCGAAGGTGGTGTCCATCGACAGGACGTGCACGACGAACTGGTAGTTGGAGTCGTAGTCCATCAGATTGCCGGCGAAGACGAACAGCCCGAACAGACCGGCGATGAACACGACGAATGCCTGCAGCAGGCGCAGCGGATGTCTCATAGTTCCCTCCCCTTTCGCACGAATACGAGGTCGCCGCGGGGTTCGGTGTGGTTCTCGAGCAGGATCAGCTGCACGAAACTCCACCCCTCGGCGGCGCGCTCGGTGATGACGCTCCGGTAGTCGGACGCGAACTCCCAACCCGCGCGGCTGCGTCGGAGCGGAACGCTGACGAAGGAGTATTCCGGAGTGGACATATCGTTCTCCCTTCGCACCGCGGAAGCCCTGTGGGGCCGATCGTAGCGGCATCGCCGTGCAGAAGCGAGAGACCCTCCGGATGGCGCGCACGCGCCGCCCGGAGGGTCACGAAGCAGGATCAGGCCTTGCGGATGAGCTTCTTGTTGACGAACTCGTCGGCGGCCAGCAGACCCATCTCACGCGAGGTGCCGCTGCGCTTGACGCCGCCGAAGGGCAGCTCCGGGCTGTCGGCGAGCACGAGGTTCACGTAGACCATCCCGGCCTCGATCGCATCCGCCACCCGCTCCGCCTGCGCGGCATCAGTGGTGAACACGTACGACCCGAGGCCGAACGAGGTGTCGTTCGCGAGGTGCACGGCAGCATCCTCATCGGCGACGCGGTAGACGACGGCCGCGGGGCCGAACAGCTCCTCGCGGTACACGTCCATGTCGCTTGTGACGTCGGCGAGCACGGTCGGTGCGAAGAACGCCCCCTCGCGGGTGCCTCCGGTCAGCAGCGTCGCGCCCTGGGCGAGCGCGCCGTCGACCTGCTGCTGCAGACGCTCGGCCGCCGCCGTGGACGACAGCGGACCGAGCACGGTGTCCTGCTGTGTCGGATCCTCGGCGGTGACCCCGGCGAGCGAGGCGACGAACTTCGAGGTGAACTCGTCGTACAGCCCGTCGACGACGATGAACCGCTTGGCGCCGTTGCACGACTGGCCGTTGTTGTCGAGGCGTGCGTCGACGGCGGCCTGCACGACGGCATCCATGTCATCGGTGGACAGCACGATGAACGGATCGGATCCACCCAGCTCGAGCGCCACCTTCTTGAGATTGCGTCCGGCGATCTCGGCCACGGCCGCACCGGCCCGCTCGGAACCGGTCACCGAGACGCCGTGCACGCGCGGGTCGGCGATGATCGTCGCCGCCTGATCGTTCGTGGCGTACACGTTGACGTAGCCGCCGTCGGGCAGACCGGCGTCGCGGTAGATCCGCTCGAGGAACGCCGCCGACTCGGGGCACTGCGGGGCGTGCTTGAGGATGATGGTGTTGCCCACGGCCAGGTTCGGCGCGGCGAAGCGTGCCACCTGATAGGCGGGGAAGTTCCACGGCATGATCCCCAGCAGCGCGCCCAGCGGCGCACGGCGGATGACCGCCGTGCCTTCGCCCAGGATGTCGATCGGGGTGTCGCCGGTGATCCTGTCGATGTTGTCGGCGTTGTACTCGATGATGTCGGCGGCGAAGTCCACCTCGCCCTCGGCCGCGGCGATCGGCTTGCCCATCTCGCGCACGATGATCGCGGCGAACTCGTCGCGGCGCTCACGGTGCAGCTCGGCGATGCGGCGGATCACCGCGGCGCGCTCGGCGGGAGCGGTCGCGGCCCAGGTCGTCGCCGCGGACGCCGCACGGGCGATCGCGTCCTCGATCTGGGCGTCGGTGAAGGTGTCGAAGGTGGCTTCGGTCTCTCCTGTGGACGGGTTGACGACGGCGTAGTCGGTCATGTCTGTTCCTTATCTCTGATGTGTGTTCGAATCGCTCAAGTTGTCGTCCCGCAGGCCGGAACAGAGCGATTTGCGCGATTCGAAGGCGGAGGTCACGCGGGAATCAGCGTGTACTTGGTGGACAGATATTCGTGGATGCCCTCGAAACCGCCCTCACGGCCGACACCCGACTGCTTTACGCCGCCGAACGGGGCGGCGGCGTTCGAGACGACGCCGACGTTGAGCCCCATCATGCCGGTCTCGAGCGCATCGATCATGCGGTGCCCGCGGGCGAGATCCTCGGTGAACACGTACGAGACGAGTCCGTACTCGGTGTCGTTGGCCAGGCGCACCGCCTCGGCCTCATCGGCGAAGGTCGCGATCGCGAGCACGGGTCCGAAGATCTCCTCACGCAGGATGTCGCTGCCGGCGACGACGTCGGTCAGCACCGTGGGCTCGTAGAACGTGCCGGTGCCCTCCAGCGCATTGCCGCCGGCCAGCACGCGGGCGCCCCGCTCGACGGCATCGCCGACGAGCTCCGCGGCCTTGCCGACGGCATCCGCATCGATGAGCGGGCCGATCGCGACCCCGTCTTCGGTGCCACGGCCGATCTTCATCGACTGCACCCGCTCGGTGACGCGGCGACCGAACTCCTCCGCGACGCTCTCGTGCACGATGAAGCGGTTCGCGGCCGTGCAGGCCTGGCCGATGTTGCGGAACTTCGCCGCCATCGCCCCGTCGACGGCCTTGTCGAGGTCGGCATCCTCGAACACGACGAACGGCGCGTTGCCACCGAGCTCCATCGACACGCGCAGGATACCGTCCGCCGCCTGGGCGATGAGCTTGCGGCCCACCTCGGTCGAGCCGGTGAACGACAGCTTGCGCAGGCGGGGGTCGGCGATGATCGGCGCGGACAGCCTCGACGACGACGAGGTCTGCACGACGTTCACGACGCCGGCGGGAAGACCCGCCTGCTCGAGCAGGGTCGTGAAGAACATCGTGGTCAGCGGTGTCAGGGCCGGGGGCTTGATGACCACGGTGCACCCGGCGGCGAGTGCGGGGGCGATCTTTCTGGTGGCCATCGCGAACGGGAAGTTCCACGGGGTGATGAAGAACGAAGGTCCGACCGGACGCTGCGAGACGACCATGCGCCCGGTTCCCTCGGGGTTGGTGCCGTAGCGGCCCGAGATGCGCACCGCCTCCTCGCTGAACCAGCGCAGGAACTCACCGCCGTAGACGACCTCGCCACGGGACTCCGCCAGCGGCTTGCCCATCTCGAGGGTCATCAGCAGCGCGAGATCCTCCTTGTGCTCCTGCACGAGGTCGAAGGCGCGGCGCAGGATGTCGCTGCGGGTTCGCGCAGCGGTGGCCGCCCACGCCTCCTGCGCGGCGGCGGCCGCGTCGAGGGCTCGGATGCCGTCGGCCGGCGTCGCATCGGCGATGGCGGCGATCACGGCGCCGGTGGCCGGGTCGCGCACCTCGAACGTGCGCCCCTCCTCGGCGTCGATCCACTCTCCGCCGATGAAGAGACCGGTCGGGACTCGGGCGAGCAGTTCCTGCTCGTTGGCTGCGAGTTCGGTGCTCATGGTGGTACTCGATTCTGTGTGGGGATGGTGGTCAGTGCTGGCGCAGCTGCTCGATGATCTGAGCGGCCGCAAGGCGTCCCATGCGGATGGCGCCGTCGACGTGCTGGTACCCCGCTCCGGCCATGTCGCTGCACGCGAAGCGGATCGGACCGACGGGTGTGCGCAGGTCGCCGCCGTAGCGGTGCAGACCGCCCATGTCGAAGCTCGCGGCGTATGCGCCGCGGGTCCACTCCTCACTGCCCCAGTCGCTCTCGTAGTACACGATCGGGTTCTTCGCCTCGGGCCCGTAGTAGTGCGAGAGCGATTCGAGGATGCGCTCTCGGCGCTCCTCGGCCGACAGCGTGAACAGGTCGTCGGCGTTCTGGTCGCTGACGAATCCGACCAGCGTGCCGCGCTCATCGTCATGGTTCGTGTTGTCGTACGCCTCGTGCGAGAGCTCGTACGGGCTGAACGCGGTTCCGCTGAGCCCCTGCTCGCGCCAGAACGGGCGCTCGTACACGGCGTGCACTTTAATCACGAACCCCATCGACAGGTGCTGGTGCAGCTGGTGCTGGCGACGCGGCAGCGGTGGCACGAATGAGATGCGGTTGTAGAGCACCGGCGCCAGCGCGATGATCGCGTGGCGTGCGCGGACTGTCACGCTGTCGGTGTGTGCGACGACGCCGTCATCGCCCCATTCCAGGGTGCGCACCGGCTGGTTCAGCAGCACATCCTCGCCCAGGCGCTCGGCCAGGCGCAGCGGAACCTGCTGCAGCCCGCCGACGACGCGCTTGTCGAGGATGAAGTCGGCGTCGACGAGGTTCGAGTACGAGCCGGCGGATGCCGCCATCAGCAGCGACTGGAGCAGCGAGAACGCGTGGGTGGGCTTGGTGAGCATGGCAGAGCCGGTGGCGAAGGCGAGGTTGCGCACCGCCTCGTCGTCGTCGGTCTGCGCGCGCAGCCAGGCGTCCCACGAGACGGAGTCCCATTCGGCGGCGCGGGGGTGCTCCCACGGGCGGTCCGGGTCGATCTCGGCGACCATCGCGTCGAGGCGCTCGGTGATCTCGGCGATGATCTTCTCGGTCTCGGGGGCCACGGGGAACATCTCGCCCGTGAAGCGGTGCGCGACACCGTCCGGACCGATGTACACGCTGTCGCCCTCGCGGTAGCGGCTGAAGGTCTCCAGACCCAGCTCGCCGATCGTCTCGATCAGCGCGTCCTGGTCGGGCGAGACCCACTGGCCGCCGATCTCGAGCATTGCGCCGTCGATGACGTCGGTCCACAGGCGTCCGCCGACGCGGTCGCGCGCTTCGAGGACCACGACCGAGAGTCCCGCCTTGCGCAGTTCGTTCGCGGCGGTCAGCCCGGCGGCGCCGGCGCCGACGATCAGCACATCGCGGGTGAGCTCCTGCTCCGTCATTGCAGCTCCTTCACTACTGCGGGGGAAAGGTGTTCCGGCTGCCGCCCGCATCCCCCGACCGGGCGGCAGCCGGGGTCTCAGGCTGCGGCGAGCGCAGCGGCGACGATGTCGAGGCCCTCGGCCAGCAGGTCGTCGCCGATCGCGAGCGGCGGCAGGAAGCGGATGACGTTGCCGAAGGTGCCGCAGGTGAGCACGATCACGCCGGCGGCCACGCACGCCTTGGCGACGGCCGCGGTGAGTGCGGCGTCGGGCGCCCCCGTGGCGGGGTCGACGAACTCGGCCGCGATCATGGCCCCGTGGCCGCGCACCTCGCCGATGCGCGGGTCGCCCTTCTGCATCGTCTCGAGACGGGAGGTGAGGATGCCGCCGATCTGCTGTGCCCGCTCGACGAGGCCCTCATTCTCGAACGCGTCGATCGAGGCGATCGCTGCGGCGCACGCGATGGGGTTGCCTCCGTAGGTGCCGCCGAGGCCGCCGGCGTGTGCGGCGTCCATGATCTCGGCGCGGCCGGTGACGCCCGCGAGGGGCAGGCCGCCGGCGATGCCCTTGGCCGTGGTGACCAGATCGGGCTCGATGCCGAAGAGCTCGCTGGCGAACATCGCACCGGTGCGGGCGAAGCCGGTCTGCACCTCGTCGGCGATGAAGACGACGCCGTTCTCGCGGCACCAGGCCACGACCGCGTCGAGGAAGCCGTCGGCGGGGACGATGAAGCCGCCCTCGCCCTGGATGGGCTCGATGATGACGGCGGCGAGGTTGTCGGCGCCGATCTGCTTCTCGATCAGCGTGATGGCGCGCGCCGCGGCGTCGGGTCCGGTGAGTCCGTCGCGGTACGGGTACGAGCCGGGCACGCGGTACACCTCGGGCGCGAACGGCCCGAAGCCCGACTTGTAGGGCATCGACTTCGCGGTCAGCGCCATGGTGAGGTTGGTGCGGCCGTGGTAGCCGTGGTCGAAGGCGACGACGGCCTGGCGGCCGGTGTGCTTGCGGGCGATCTTGATGGCGTTCTCGACGGCCTCCGCACCGGAGTTGAACAGCGCGCTCTTCTTGGAGAAGTCGCCGGGGGTGAGCCGGTTCAGCGCCTCGGCGACGTCGATGTACGACTCGTAGGGCGAGACCATGAAGCAGGTGTGCGTGAACTGGGCGACCTGCGCGGCGACGGCCGCGGCGACACCCGCGTGCGCGTTGCCGACGCTGGTGACGGCGATGCCGGAGCCGAGGTCGATCAGTGAGTTGCCGTCGGCGTCCACGACGACCCCGCCGCCGGCGGCGACGACGGAGATGGGCATGGAGTGCGCGACGCCCGAGGCGACGGCGTCGGCCTTGCGGGCGAGGATCTCTGCCGAGCGCGGGCCGGGCAGTTCGGTGACGAGGCGACGGACCTGCTCGAGGGTGGGTCCGCCGACGGGGATCGTGGAGGTCTCATCGGTGAGTGTCATACGGCGAGCGTACGTTCGGCCGGCGTCGAACGCACTCGCCATCACGTACAATCTGTTGCCAGAGATCGCCGCAGCGTACAGTCAGGAGGGTGCTGTGGAGCCACCGCTGAATCCGACGCTGCGCACGCTGCTCGCACGGCGCGATCTGCGCCTGTCTCTCGTCTCCGATGAGCGGGTGCTGCCGGACGGTGCACTCGATCGGCCCATGCGCTGGGTGCACAGCACCGACCTCGCCGACCCCACGCCGTTCCTCGCCGATGACCTCGTGCTGCTCACCACCGGCACCCAGTTCTCGCCAGATGATGCCGAAGGCGTCACCTCCTATGTCACGCGCCTCTCCCAGCGCGGCGTGAACGGACTGGGGTTCGGATCGGGAGTGCACAGCCAGGGCGTCCCGTCCGAGCTCGTGGCCGCGTGCGCCGCCGAGGGGCTGCCCCTGTTCGAAGTGCCCTACGACGTGCCGTTCATCGCGATCGCCCGAGGACACGCCGAGGCGATCGCCGCGCAGACCTACGCGCGGCGAACATGGGCGCTCGAGGCGCAGCGCGCCCTCGCGGTCGCGGCGCTGCGTCCGCGAGGGCTCGAGTCGGCCCTCAGCGAGCTGTCCCGGCGCCTCGGATGCTGGGTCGGACTGTTCGACGTTGCCGGGAGCGTCGTGCACGAGCATCCGACCGACGCCGGCGGGGCGACCCCCGCGATCGCGGCCGAGGCCGAGGCGCTGCTGCAGCGCGGCAGCGCCGCCAGCCGCACCGTGGACGACGCCGCTGTGCCACATACGCTGTTCACGCTGGGGCGCACCGGACAGCTGCGCGGAGTGATCGCCATCGCGGCCGCCGCGCACGATGCCGAGACCCGCGCCGTGGTGACGTCGGTGATCGCGATGGCCGGGCTGTCGATGGAACAGGGCGTCGTGCTCGCCCGCGAGCGACGGCGGCTGCACAGCCAGCTGCTCGCATCGCTGCTCGCCGACGACCCCTCCCTCGCACGACGGGTGCTCGGCTCGCTGCCCGCCGCCCCGGTACTGGTCGCGATCTGCGACGCCGCGCGGACCACAGCCGTCACGGAGTGGTGGGAGCGACGTCGCGCAGACGGCCCGGCGGCATTCCTGGCCGCGGGAGAGGAAGGGCTGACGATCTGCGTCGCCGCCGGCGACGAGGTCGTGCTCGACGAGCTGGCGGCACAGGTCGACGTGCGGATCGGGGTCTCGGCAGCATCCGACTACCGCAGCTTCTCGCAGGCGCATGCGCAGGCCGTCGCCGCATTGCGGCGCAGCGACGGCGGGCTGGTGCGATACACCGACCTGGGCGGCGCCGGGATGCTCGATGCGCTGGCATCCGACGAATCGCGCCTGCTCGCGGCGGCACAACTGGCGCCGCTGCGGGCACACGACACCGAGACCGGCTCCGACCTCGAGCTGTCACTGCGCGTGTGGCTCGAACACGACACCCGGCTCGAATCGGCCGCCGAGGCGCTCGGCGTGCACCGGCACACCATGCGCGCCCGCATCGCGCAGACGGCCCGGGTGCTCGGAGCCGATCTGACCTCGTTCCCGGCGCGCGCCGAGCTGTGGGCGGCGCTGCGGCTGGCATCCGAGCGCTGACGCGGCGGCCGGGATCCGAGCGCTGACGCGGACGGCGGTGCGAACGCGTCACTGGGGCGCGTGCGCCTCGAGGAACTCGTACACGTCGGTCGTGTCGACACCGGGGAACGACCCGGTGGGCAGGGTGGCGAGCAGCGTGCGCGGCGTGCGCACGTTGGGCCAGGAGTTCTGCCGCCAGCGGTCTTCGAGCTCGGCCGGAGCACGACGGCAGCACGCCTCCACCGAGTGCTTCGAGACCCCGCGGTTGGGCGTATCGCGTCCCACGAACCAGCGGGTGTCGTCGAAGCGCACGCCCACGCTCACCGAGTGCAGGCCCTCACTCGACGGCTCGACGCGCGCCGTGCACCAGTAGGTGCCGTTGCCGGTGTCGGTGTACTGGTAGTACGGGTTGAACCGGTCCTCGACGTCGAACACCACCCGACTGGTCCAGCGGCGGCAGCACAGCTGCCCCTCGATCGCCCCCAACCGGTCGGTCGGGAAGTTCACGTCGTCGTTCTCGTACGCCTTGGTGATCGTGCCCGACTCGTGCACCTTCAGGAAGTGCACCGGGATGCCGAGATGCCGGGTGGCGAGGTTCGTGAAGCGGTGCGCCGCCGTCTCGTACGACACCGAGTACGTGTCGCGCAGATCCTCGATCGAGATGGCGCGGCGTGCCTTCGCCTCCTGCAACACCGGCACGACGTGGGATTCGGGCACCAGCAGGGCTCCGGTGAGGTAATTGGTCTCCACCCGCTGCCGCAGGAACTCGGCGTAGCTGCGCGGCTCGCCATGACCGAGGATCCGACTCGAGAGCGCCTGCAGCACGGCGGTGCGGGCGTCGCCCTTGGCGGGGATGCTGCTGGAGAGGTACAGCCGGCCGTGCGCAAGATCGGCGACGCTGCGGGTGGTCTGCGGCAGATCGGGCGCGTAGTGCAGGGTGAACCCGAGGTGCGCCGCGATCTCCGACGCCGTGCGCTGGGTGATCGGCCCACCCGGATGCCCCACGGCGGCGAGGATCTCGGAGGCGTGCTGCTCGAGGTCGGCGAAGTAGTTGTCCTGGGTGCGCATCAGATGGCGCAGCTCGACGTTGGCGCGACGCGCCTCCTCCGGCGTCGCGGCCCGCTCGTCGCGCAGCCGCTCGATCTCGCCGTGCAGGGCGAGCATCGCGCCGAGCGCCTCGTCGGGGATGGTCTTCCCGATGCGGAAACCAGGGATGCCGAGCGCCTGGAACGTCTGCCCCTTCATGGCCCGCTCCAGCGCGATCTCCATGGTGCTGCGCTCATCGAGCGGCTCGCCCTCGAGCAGTCCGTCGAGCGTGGTGCCCAGTGCACGCGCGATCACCTGCAGCAGCGTGAGCTTCGGCTCGCGCTTGCCCGTCTCGAACATCGAGACCTGGCTGGGTGCGCGGTCGATCTGCACGGCGAGGTCTTCGAGCGTCATCCCGCGCGCGGTGCGTAGCTGGCGAATACGGCGCCCGATGGTGAGGGAGTCGGGTTCTTCTGCGACGGAAGCCGGAGTCGATCGAGTGGTCATGCCGGGAAGTCTGTCACATAAACAGAAATTCGCGAAAACTTCTCAGCGAGATTGGTCGGATGCTGTCGCCAACTTCACCCAGAGTGGGAACACGCCACCGGCACAGACGTCGGTCCGGCGCAACGACACACATCCGCACGACTGCCAGGAAGGACGGCATCATGACCATCACCGCTCCCGAGACCCGCCTGGGTCCGGCCATCACCGTCACCGGTCCGATGCACGACCGATTCGACGAGGTCCTCACGCCCGAGGCACTCGCCTTCCTCGCCGAGCTGCACCACCGCTTCGCCTCGCGTCGCCACGACCGCCTCGCCGACCGCATGCGCCGCCGGTTCGAGATCGGCAACGGCCATGACCCCGCCTTCCGCGAGGACACCGCGCACATCCGCGAGGACGCCGACTGGCGTGTCGCCGGCGCCGGCCCCGGCCTGGAGGACCGCCGCGTCGAGATCACCGGCCCCACCGACCCGAAGATGACCATCAACGCCCTCAACTCGGGAGCCAGGGTCTGGCTGGCCGATCAGGAGGACGCCACCAGCCCCACCTGGCAGAACGTGATCGGCGGGCAGCTGTCGCTGCGCGACGCGATCCGCGGCGAGCTGTCGTTCACGAGCCCGGACGGCAAGGAGTACCGCGTCACCGCCGAGCGCACCCCGACGATCGTGATGCGCCCCCGCGGCTGGCACCTGCCCGAGAAGCACGCCGAGTTCACCGACCGCACGGGACGGTCGATGTCGGCATCCGGCTCGCTGTTCGACTTCGGCCTCTACTTCTTCCACAACGCGCAGGCCCTGATCGACTCCGGCCGCGGCCCGTACTTCTACCTGCCCAAGATCGAGTCCAGCGAAGAGGCCCGGCTCTGGGACGAGGTCTTCTCATTCAGCGAGGAGTACATCGGCATCCCGCACGGCACGATCCGCGCGACCGTGCTCATCGAGACGCTGCCCGCCGCCTTCGAGATGGACGAGATCCTCTACGAGCTGCGCGACCACTGCGCTGGTTTGAACGCCGGCCGCTGGGACTACATCTTCTCGATCATCAAGAACTACCGCGGCCGCGGCGCGCGCTTCGTGCTGCCCGACCGCAGCGAGGTCACCATGACGGTGCCGTTCATGCGGGCGTACACCGAGCTGCTGGTGCAGACCTGCCACAAGCGCGGCGCCTACGCCATCGGCGGCATGAGCGCCTTCATCCCGAACCGTCGCGACCCCGAGGTGACCGCACAGGCCCTGCAGAAGGTGTCGGCCGACAAGAAGCGCGAGGCCGGCGACGGATTCGACGGCACCTGGGTGGCCCACCCCGACCTCATCCCCGCCGCGCAGGCCGAGTTCGACGCCGTGCTCGGCGACCGTCCGAACCAGGTCGACCGGCAGCGCGATGACGTGCACGTGACCGCCGACGACCTGCTGAACCTGCACATCGGCCGGCCGATCACGGCCAAGGGCGTGCGCGACAACGTCTCGGTCGCGATCCGCTACATCGAGGCGTGGCTGCGCGGCCTGGGCGCCGTGGCGATCGACAACCTCATGGAAGACGCCGCCACTGCCGAGATCAGCCGCTCGCAGGTGTGGCAGTGGATCCACCAGTCGCAGACCCTCGAGGACGGCACGCCGATCACGGCCGAGTACATCGAGGGCCTGATCGTCCAGATGCTCGCCGAGACCTGGCGCACCGAGGGCAACCGCTTCGACGACGCCGCCGACGTGTTCCGCGAGCTGGCGCTGCGCCCCGAGTTCCCGGCCTTCCTGACCCTGCCGGCCTACTCGCGCTTCCTCGTCGAAGCCGACTGACCCCGGCCCTACACGCACCCGCACCCGCTGCACGAACGAAGGACACGACATGACCCACTACCAGGACGACATCGAGGCCATCCAGGCGCTGAAGGACGAGCACGGCTCCCCCTGGAACGCCATCGATCCCGAGGCCGCCGCGCGCATGCGCGCACAGAACCGGTTCCGCACCGGACTCGAGATCGCGCAGTACACCGCCGACATCATGCGTCGCGACATGACCGAGTACGACGCCGACTCGTCGCTGTACACGCAGTCGCTCGGCGTCTGGCACGGCTTCATCGGCCAGCAGAAGCTGATCTCGATCAAGAAGCACCTGAAGTCCACGAACAAGCGCTACCTCTACCTGTCCGGATGGATGGTCGCGGCCCTCCGCTCGGAGTTCGGACCGCTGCCCGACCAGTCGATGCACGAGAAGACCTCGGTGCCGGCGCTGATCGAAGAGCTGTACACCTTCCTGCGCCAGGCCGATGCCCGCGAGCTCGACCTGCTGTTCACCCAGCTCGACGCGGCCCGCGCCGCGGGCGACGAGACCGCGACGGAGTTCATCCAGTCGCAGATCGACGGCTACGAGACCCACGTCGTGCCGATCATCGCCGACATCGACGCCGGGTTCGGCAACCCCGAGGCGACCTACCTGCTCGCCAAGAAGATGATCGAGGCCGGCGCCTGCGCGATCCAGATCGAGAACCAGGTCTCGGACGAGAAGCAGTGCGGCCACCAGGACGGCAAGGTCACCGTGCCGCACGAGGACTTCATCGCGAAGCTCAACGCCGTGCGCTACGCCTTCCTCGAGCTCGGCATCGACAACGGCATCATCGTCGCGCGCACCGATTCGCTCGGTGCGGGACTCACGCAGAAGATCGCCGTCACCCGCGAACCTGGTGACCTCGGCGATCAGTACAACTCCTTCCTCGACGTCGAAGAGATCTCGGACGCCGAGCTCGGCAACGGCGACGTCGTGATCAAGCGCGACGGAAAGCTGCTGCGCCCCAAGCGCCTCGCGAGCAACCTGTACCGGTTCCGCCCCGGCACCGGCGAGCAGCGCGTGGTGCTGGACTGCATCACCTCGCTGCGCAACGGCGCTGATCTGCTGTGGATCGAGACCGAGAAGCCGCACGTCGAGCAGATCGCCGGCATGGTCGATGCCGTGCGGGCCGAGATCCCCGACGCCAAGCTGGTCTACAACAACAGCCCGTCGTTCAACTGGACGCTCAACTTCCGCCAGCAGGCGTACGACGCCCTCGTCGAACAGGGTGAGGATGTGTCGGCGTACGACCGCGACAAGCTGATGAGCGTCGAGTACGACGACACCGACCTGGCGCGGCTGGCCGATGAGAAGATCCGCACCTTCCAGCGCGACGGGTCCGCCCGCGCGGGCATCTTCCACCACCTCATCACCCTGCCGACGTACCACACGGCCGCATTGTCGACCGATGACCTCTCGAAGGGCTACTTCGGCGATGAGGGGATGCTGGCCTACGTCAGGGGCGTGCAGCGCCGCGAGATCCGCGAGGGCATCGCGACCGTCAAGCACCAGAACATGGCCGGCAGCGATCTCGGCGACAACCACAAGGAGTACTTCGCCGGCGAGGCGGCCCTCAAGGCCGGTGGCCAGCACAACACCATGAACCAGTTCAGCTGACCGCACCACCACCGGTCGTTGAGCGAGCGAAGCGAGACGAAACGCCTTCAGATCACCTGAGAGCGTTTCGTCTCGCTCGTTCCTCGCTCGCTCAACGACCTGGAAGGATGACGCCATGATCGCCACCGCCGACCTCTACGACCAGCACGGCGACGACCTGCAGTCCCTTTCCCTGCAGCTACGCTCGTTCGGCGGGCATCCGTCGTTCGAAGGACGGATCCGCACCGTCCGCTGTCTCGAGGACAACGCGCTGGTCAAGCAGGTGCTCGGCACGCCCGGTGAGGGAGCCGTGCTCGTCGTCGACGGCGGCGGCTCGCTGCAGACCGCGCTGATGGGAGACCTGATCGCGCAGAGCGCGGTGGATGCCGGATGGGCGGGCGTCCTCATCCACGGCTGCGTGCGCGACAGCCTCGCCCTCGGTCGGATGCCGCTGGGGGTGAAGGCCCTGGGAACCAACCCACGCAAGAGCGCCAAGCGCGGCACCGGTGACGTCGACATCACCGTGGGGTTCGGCGGTGTCGTGTTCCGCCCCGGTGCCCGCCTGTACGCCGACGAGGACGGCGTTCTGGTCGAGCGCTGACCCGGTCAGGCCGCGTGCTTGCGCACCGAGAAGCGCAGCGGGCGCCCCGCTGTGCCCGCCGTGTCGACCCGCAGCGTCGTCCACGCACGGTCGCGGGTCAGTCGCACCCGATCGGCGTCGGGGCCGAACACGTGATCGCCCGCGATCGCCTTGATGGTCAGCTCGACGGCATCCTGCTGCTGAGTGGGATCGCTCAGCGAGATGTCGACGCCGGTCGGCACCGGCGCGACGATCAGTGTCGCCGGTCCCCCGACGTCGATCTTCTCCACGCGGGCCGCGCGCCACACGGCGGCGCAGACCACGCCCGACGACAGGCGCACCGCCTGCGCGTCCGCATCGTTGCGCAGCACCCGCGCGCCGAGGTCGTCCGCACGTGCCGCGGTGCGTGCGGCGTCGGCCCCGGGGAGCAGCGCGTACGCGTAGGTGGCTGAGTCGCCGGCATCCGAACCATGTGTGAGTGCGAGCGTCGCATACTGCCGACGGCGCAGTGCCTGTGTGTCGGCATTGGCCTTCGTCGCGTTGTCGGTCCACCGTCCCTCACGCTGCGCGACCCCGGCGAGCAATGCGGGCGACCCGCCCAGGAAGACGTAGCCGCCGACCCCGTCGAGGTGCGCCCAGCGCGCTCGGTCGATGCGCTGTGCAGCGACGACGGCGGCGCCGTCCACGGTCAGGGCGCGTGGCTGCTCGCCCACGTTGCGGTGCTCGACGACGGTGCGCACCTCGCCGCCGCTGGCCGACGCGATGTCACTGCCGAGCGCGATGACGAGGTCGTTCTGGAAGAACCATGCCTTCCGCGCGGTCAATCCCGTGCCACCGGGCGCGACCAGATGCATGGCGGTCACGGCCAGGTCGTCGAGCGTGGTGCCCCCGGTCCACTCGTTCTGCGGCGTCTGCTCGCCCCATTCACCTTCGGGGTTCGGCGCCAGCGGCGTGAGATCGACCGTGGTGCCCGCCGGCGCCGTGAGGTCGGAGGTCGCCCAGAAGTGATCGTCATAGTGCCGATCGTCATTCGCCAGATACAGGTACGTCATGCCCTGGCTCGTCTTCACACCGTGCATGTTCTCGGCTCCGGTGCCCTCGTGCCAGGCGATCCTGTTCGAGCACATCGCGACGCACATCGCCCACGAGGCGTCCGACGAGCGGTACACGAGCCGATCCATTGCCGGGAAGAACCGGGGCCCGGTGGCATCCGCTTGCGGGGTGACGTCGGACGCGAGCAGATCCGCGACCAGCGCGCGGCGACCGATGTTCGTCGACGCCGCGATGTCGGAGAAGTCGTTCGATTCGATCCACTGCCGGCACAGCCCCCGCCAGCGGGCGGCTACTGCGGGGTCGGCCGCCTCGGCGAGCCGCAGGGTGTATTCGATGAGCTCGTCGCCGTTGTCGCGGCTGCGCAGCTCGTAGCGAGCCACGGCTCGGCCACGCACGGCGTCCATCATCTGACCGTTGAACATGAGCGGCGCGAACGAGCCCTCGATCACGCCGGTGAGGTTGCTGCGGGTGGGGTCGACGATGTCGAACTCCGACCCGGCGAGCAGAGCGAACAGCTTCGACAGCCCGCCGAGCAGCACGAGTCCGTACGTGCCGGTGTAGCCGATCGTCGAGTGCTGCACGAACGATCCGTCGGCGAAGAATCCGTTGCCCTCGGTGACGTACTGCCAGGTGGGGCTGAGCGCGTCGACGGCGTCACGCAGCAGCTCGGGGTCGGGCTGCACGATGGCGCGCACGATCACACCCTGGCAGATGTCCACGCGGTTCGCGCCGTTGGATTCCTGCACCCCGTTCGGGTGCAGCTGCAGGCGCGGGTCGCGCTCGGGCAGGAAGTGGTCGAGCGCGGTGCAATAGCGGTCGATCGTCGCCTGGTCGAGCTCATCATGGACCAGCGCCATGGTGTTGGCCAGCGGGCGCGGGGCGCCGATGTTCCACGACCACCAGTTGCCCCACCATTCGGTCTCGGGGTTGTAGATGCTGTCGTGCATGTGAGCGAGGCCCGCGCGCACGGCGTCGAGGACCGCCGCCGACCCCTCGTGCGCGGACCCCGGGGTGGCCCACGCGGTGGCCAGCTTCTCGAGGTGCACGTAGTTCATGCGCATCTGGTTCGAACGTGCCAGGTCGGTCGCTCCCACCGACCAGTCGGTGGGAGCGAAGTAGCGGGTGGCCGTGGGGGCGATCTGGGCGAGCAGATTGCTCACCCCCTTATCGAGGGTCGCGACCGCGTCGGTGAACCTCGACGGCGCACCGGCGATGGTGCGCCGGCTGGTGAGCGCGTCGATCCATCGCTCGCGCAGCTGCGGGGCGCCGACGCCCAGCGGCACCCGCAGCGGGGCGGCGCCCGCCGCCTGCGGAACGAGCGAGGGGATCAGCGAAGCGGCGAGCGCCGCGCTGGAGAATTGCAGGAAGCCGCGTCGGGTGGTGTGCATTCGAACTCCTTCGGTCGAGCCGGCTCGGGCCGGACGGAACCGACCGTAAGAGGAGATCGGAAGAGGAATCAATGAGGACGCTCCCCGCGTACCATGGGTCTCGTGACCGAACGCGCACCTCTCTCCCGCAAGCTGTCCGCCATCGCCGAGTCCGCCACACTGAAGGTGGATGCCAAGGCGAAGGCCCTCAAGGCCGAGGGCAAGCCCGTCATCTCATATGCCGCCGGCGAGCCCGATTTCGCGACGCCGCAGTTCATCGTGGATGCCGCGGCCGAGGCACTCGCCGACCCGGCGAACTATCGCTACACCCCCGCCGCGGGACTCCCGGCGCTGCGTGAGGCCGTGGCCGCCAAGACGCTGCGCGACTCGGGCCTCGAGGTCTCGCCCAGCCAGGTGATCGTCACCAACGGCGGCAAGCAGTCGGTGTACCAGGCGTTCCAGACGGTGGTGAATCCGGGCGATGAGGTGCTGCTGCCCGCTCCGTACTGGACCACCTACCCCGAGGCGATCCGTCTCGCCGACGGCGTGCCCGTCGAGGTCTTCGCCGGTGCCGACCAGGACTACAGGGTGACCGTCGAGCAGCTCGAGGCCGCCCGCACCGACCGCACCACCGTGCTGGTGTTCGTCTCGCCGTCGAACCCGACCGGCTCCGTCTACAGCGCCGACGAGACGAAGGCGATCGCCCAGTGGGCGCTCGAGCACGGCATCTGGATCATCAGCGATGAGATCTACCAGAACCTGACCTATGACGGTGTGAAGGCGACCTCGATCGTCGAGGCACTGCCCGAGATCGCTGACCAGACCATCCTGGTCAACGGCGTCGCCAAGACGTACGCGATGACCGGCTGGCGGGTGGGCTGGATGGTGGGTCCGGCGGATGCCATCAAGATCGCCGCCAACCTGCAGTCGCACCTGTCGAGCAACGTGAACAACGTCGCGCAGCGCGGCGCGATCGCCGCGCTGAACGGCCCCCAGACCGAGGCCGAGCAGATGCGTGAGGCGTTCGACCGCCGCCGACGTCTGATCGTCTCGGAGCTGTCGAAGATCGACGGCATGGTCGTGCCTGAGCCGAAGGGCGCGTTCTACGTCTACCCCGACGTGCAGGGCCTGCTGGGCCGCACCTGGGGCGGCGTCACGCCGACCACGTCACTCGAGCTCGCGGATCTGATCCTGGAGCAGGCCGAGGTCGCTGTCGTCCCCGGCGAGGCCTTCGGCCCGTCGGGTTACCTGCGGCTGTCGTACGCGCTGGGCGACGACCAGCTGCTCGAGGGCGTGCAGCGACTGCAGCGCCTGTTCTCGTCCTGACGCTCTCTGCGGTCCAGGCCCCTCCTGAGCGCCGACGCCCCCTCTCAGTCACGCAGCTGAGAGGGGGCGCCGACGTTCAGAGGGGGCGCCGACGTTCAGTGGTGGCCGATCAGCCAGCAGACGTCGCAGCGGCGGGCTACAGGTCGACGCCGACGAGCACGGGCTCGGGCTGCAGCAGCAGTCCGTACTCGGCGTGCACGCGACTCTGCACGAAGCGCGCGAGCTCGCCCACCTCGGCGGCCGTCGCGTCGCCCCTGTTGGTGAGCGCGAGGGCGTGCTTGGTCGAGATGCCGGCACGTGAGCGGGGCAGCTTGAATCCCTTGCGGATGCCGGAGTTCTCGATCAGCCAGGCGGCGCTGACCTTCACCAGTCCCTCGGGGCGATCGGGTCGCGGGCTCAGTCCGTAGTACGAGTCCAGCGGGATGACCGTGACCGTGTCCAGGTCGGGCTCCACCGGCCAGCGCGGGCACTCCGGGGGCAGCGTGCCGGCGACACGCTCGGGCACGATCGCATTCTGGAAGAACGATCCGGCGCTGCGGGTGTCGGGGTCGGCCTCGTCGAGCAGCATCCCCTTCATCGCGCGCGTCGCGAGGATCCGCTCGCGCACCCAGCTCAGCGGCACCGGCTCGTAGTCCTCCAGGCCCAGCGCGCGGCGCAGCTGCTCGCCGCGCACCACGCGTCCGCCATCGCCGGTGACGGCGAGGTCGAGCGTCACCGACAGGATCACGGCCCGCCTGCCCTGCGCCTCGCCGTAGTGGTGCTTGAGCACCGAGGTGCGGAAGCCCAGTCCGAGGTCGGCTGCGGGTACGACAGCGGCGTCCGAGTCGTGCTCGTCGATCAGCTCGACCTCGACCAGGGTCTCCTGGATCTCCTGACCGTAGGCACCGACGTTCTGCACGGGTGCCGCGCCGACGGTGCCGGGGATCCCGCTCATCGCCTCGATGCCGGCGTAGCCGCGCTCGACGGCGTAGGCGACCAGGTCATCCCAGGAGTGACCGGCCTGCACCCGCAGCCGGATGCGCCCCTCGTGCGGCGAGGGCAGCTCATCGATCCCGGTCGTGAGCACGCGGATGACGGTTCCGTCGAACGGCTCGTCGCCCACGAAGAGGTTCGAGCCCCCACCCAGCACGAACCAGTCATCGCCGCCGGTCCATACCTCGCGCAGCGCGTCGATCAGCTCGGTGGTGGTCGAGGCCTCCAGCATCCGACGCGGGGCGGCGCCGGTGCGCAGGGTGGTCAGTTCGCGCAGGGCGATCGGGTCGATCTCGGTCATCGCAGACGGTGTTCCCTCAGCGCGCGACGCGCAGCTGCGCCTTGACCAGAACCGTGGTCTCGGCCGTCTTGACGGTGAGGTCGATGCGTGCCGATGCGTCATCGACGGCACCGACCTTGGCCGTCACGTGCACGTCGGCACCGGTCTCGGGGTCCACGACGACGGGCTTGGTGAAGCGCACACCGTAGTCGATCAGCCGCACCTCGGCGGGCAGCGCCGCGAGCACGACCGACGAGGCGAGCCCCATGGTCAGCATGCCGTGGGCGAGCACGCCGGGCAGGCCGACGGCCGCGGCGACGTCGTCGCGGTAGTGGATCGGGTTGAAATCGCCGGATGCCCCGGCGTAGCGCACCAGCGACTCACGGGTCAGGTGGATCGTGCGTTCGGCGATCACATCGCCAACCGAGAAGCTCATGCGTCGTCCTCGCTGTCGTCGGAGCCGACGAGCAGAACACTCGTCGCGGTGACGACGTGCTCACCCGCGTCATCGGTGATCGTCGCCTCGCTGGTGATCATCGCGTTCCCGCCGAGTGAGCGGATGCCCGTGACGGCCAGCCTCGCGGTGAGCTCGTCACCGGCCACGATCGGACGCGTGTAGGTGAAGCGCTGCTCGGCGTGGATGGTGCGCGCCAGCACGATGCCGGAGTCGGGCTCGGCGAGCAGCTGCTGCAGCGTGAGATCCTGCACGACCATGGCGAAGGTCGGCGGTGCGACCACGTCGGCGAAGCCGGCCGCGCGGGCGGCCTCCACGTCGGTGTGCTGCGGGGCGTCGGCGAAGACGGCGCGCGCGAATTCGCGCACCTTCTCACGTCCGACCAGGTACGGGGCCGTCGGCGCGAATTCGCGGCCGACCAGTTCGTTGTTCACGGGCACCCCTCGATCCTACCCAGCGCAGATCGGAGCGCATGCTCCGACGGCCGGGGGAATCCTCACCTGTGCGCAGGTCAGCGGCGCCTGCCGCGGACCGCCTTGATCACCATCTGCACGGCGATGAAGACCAGGTATCCGGCGAAGAGCATGTTGCCGAGGAACGGGTCGATCCGCGTCGCGAGCCAGGCGCCGAGTGCCGTCGTCGTGCAGGCCGCGGCACCGATCACCGCCGCCGCGAGCAGGTCGACGTTGCGGCGACGCAGGTTGCCGATGGTGCCCGACAGTGCGGTGGGGATCATCATCAGCAGCGAGGTGCCCTTGGCGACGAGGTCGCTGGTCCCGAAGGCGAGCATCAGCACCGGCACGACCACCACGCCGCCTCCGACGCCGATGAGCCCGGCGACGATGCCGGTGCCCACGCCGACACCGGCCAGCGCGATGCCGTTGCCCCAGCCGAGGATCAGCTCGGCGCTGCGTTCGGGGATCACGACGAAGAGGCTCACGATGACGACCAGCAGGAAGACGACGAAGCCCCACCGCAGCGCCGACTGCGACACCCTCGGCAGCAGCCAGGTGCCGATCTGGGCGCCCACGACCGCACCGGCCGCGAGGATCAGCGCGGGGATCCAGGCGACAGCATCCGCGAGCGCGTACGAGATCACGCCCACACTCGCCGTCGGCACGATCGCCGCCAGCGAGGTGCCGGCGCCGAGACGCTGGTCGAAGTGCAGCATCAGCACGAGCAGCGGCAGGATGACCGTGCCGCCGCCGACACCGAACAGACCCGAGAGAAGACCCGCCAGCAGTCCGATGAAGATGTACGCGAAGTACGCGCGAGGTTCCCGTGAGACGGCCCGATCCTCTGAAATCACACAGACCAGACTATCGCCGGGAACCCCGCGCCCCTTCGCGACGGCATCGCGGGCGCTACACCTCCTGATCGGCTGTGATCGGCACGGCGATCGTCTCGGTCAGCTGCTGCTCGTACCGCCGCTGGCGGCGGCGCAGCCACAGCCCACCGGCGATCAGCAGCGCGAGCACCGCGTAGGCCGATGCGGCGAACGGCTGCCGGATCAGCGTCGACAGGTCGCCCTGGCTCAGCTGCAGCGCCTTGCGCAGGTACTCCTCGCCCATCGGCCCGAGGATCATGCCGACCACGAGCGGTGCCACCGGATAGCCGTAGCGGCGCATGAAGTAGCCCAGCACCCCGATGATCACCAGCAGCAGGATGTCGACGACCGCGAAGTTCAGCGCGAACGCGCCGAAGGCCGCGAACGTCAGGATGCCCGCGTACAGATACGGCCGCGGGATCTGCAGCAGCTTCACCCACATGCCCACCAGTGGAAGGTTCAGCACGATCAGGATCACGTTGCCCAGGTACAGGCTGGCCACCAGCGCCCACACCAGCGCCGGCTGCGTCTCGAACAGCAGCGGGCCGGGCTGCAGCCCGTACGCCTGGAACGCGACGAGGATGATCGCGGCCGTCGCGGTGGTGGGCAGGCCCAGAGTCAGCAGCGGAACGAGCACGCCCGCCGCTGCGGCGTTGTTGGCCGATTCCGGACCGGCGACCCCCTCGATCGCACCGCGACCGAACTGCTCCTTGTGCTTCGACAGCTTCCGCTCGGCGGCGTACGACAGGAAGGTGGCGACGTCCGCGCCGCCGGCGGGGATGGTGCCGATCGGGAAGCCGATCGCCGTGCCGCGCAGCCACGGCTTCCAGGAGCGCTTCCAATCCTGCTTTGTCATCCAGCTGCGCCACCCGCCGGTCACGGGGATGACGTCGACGGCGCCGTGTCGCAGGCGCGCGGCGATGTACAGCGATTCCCCCACCGCGAACAGGCCCACCGCGACCAGCACGATGTCGATGCCGTCCGACAGGGCGAGCACGCCCATCGTGTAGCGCTGCTGTCCCGAGAGCAGGTCGGTGCCGACCAGACCGAGGAACAGTCCGACCCCGAGCGACAGCATCCCGCGCGAGACCGAGCTGCCGATCAACGCGCCGACGGTGATGAACGCGATCATGATCAGCGCGACGTAGTCGGCGGGGCCGAGGCCGACGGCGAACTCCGCGAGCACCGGCGCGAGCAGGGTGAGTCCGACCGTGGCGATCGTGCCGGCGATGAACGACCCGATCGCGGCGGTGGCCAGCGCGGCTGCGCCGCGCCCCATCTTCGCCATCCGATTGCCCTCGATGGCTGTCACGATCGACGCGGACTCACCGGGGGTGTTCAGCAGGATGCTGGTGGTCGATCCGCCGTACATGCCGCCGTAGTAGATGCCGGCGAAGGTGATCAGCGCCGCGGTGGGATCGAGCGTGTAGGTCAGCGGCAGCAGCAGCGCCACCGTCATCGCCGGCCCGATGCCCGGCAGCACGCCGACGGCCGTGCCGATCAGCACGCCGACGAGGGCGAACACGAGGTACTGCGGCTGCAGCGCGGTCGCGAATCCCTCGAGGAGAAGGGTCCAGGCATCCATCAGATGATCCCGCCCAGCCATCCGAGAGCGGGCCCGAGCGGCAGCGAGAGTCCGAGCATCTCGCCGAACACGATCTGCACGATCAGGCCGATCGCGAGTCCGATCACGAAGCCGGGCCACCAGCGCTTCGCCCCCAGCGCCCACGCGACGATGCCGAACAGCAGCGCGGCGGCCGGCGCCCAGCCGATCACATCGATCAGCAGCAGGTGCGCGAGCAGTCCCCCGACGATCTTGGCCAGCGTCAGCCAGTCGGTGCGCGCGTTCGGGTCGATGTCCTCGCCCTCCTCGACCTCGGCGCGCTGCCCTCGGAAGAGCCCGATGAGCACGGCACCGGCCGAGCCGAGCAGGATGACGGCGACGAAGATCGGGAAGACCCTCGGTCCGACCTGCACGCCGACAGGAACGTGGATGCTGAAGACGCCGACGACCGCGTAGACGCCGAGGGCGAGCATGAGCAGGGCGAACAGCAGTTCCCCGAGGGGAACCCGCGGGGCGGGCCGAGTCTCCTCGGCCCGCCCGTTCGCCCCGGTGAGCGGGGCAGTCATGTCAGATCAGTCCGATGTTCTTCAGCGTGCCGGTCACGTCGGTGATGCTCTCCTCGACGAAGGCATCGAGCTCATCGCCGACCAGGAAGGCATCCGCCCACCCCTTGGTCTCGAGCTCGCTCTGCCAGGCCTGGGTGTCGTGCATCTCGGTGACGATGCGCTCCAGTTCGGCGCGCTCCGCGTCCGAGATGTCACCGGGTGCGATCACGCCGCGCCAGTTGGTGAGCACGACGTCGTAGCCGGCCTCGGTGATGGTGGGCACCTCGGGCAGCATGTCGACGGGCTCGGCGCCCGAGACGGCCAGCGCTCGCATGGTGCCCTTCTCGATGTGCTGCTGGAACTCGGCGACGCCCGATATGCCCGCGGCGACCTTGCCGCCGATGATCAGCGAGACCGCCTCGCCGCCGCCCGCGTTCGGCGTGTAGTTCAGCTTCTCGGGGATCTCGGCGCCCTCCAGACCCGCTGCCTCGAGCATCAGGCCGGCGAGGATGTGATCGGCGCCGCCCGCGGAGCCACCGGTCACGGTGATGTCCTTGCCCTTGTCGACGATGTCCTCGACGAGGTCCTGCAGATTCTCGTACTCGGAGTCGGCCGGCACGACCACGACCAGCGCCTCGTCGGTGAGCCGGGCGATCGGGGTGGTGTCCTCCAGGCGCACCTCGGACCCGTTCGTCTCGATGGCACCGACCATCACCAGGCCGTTGACCATCAGCGTCGCCGGATCGGTGACGTTCGCGAGCTGGGCGAGTCCGATCGTGCCGCCGGCGCCGCCGACGTTGGTCACGGCCGCCGTGCCGACGATCTTCTCGTCGGTGATGACCTTCGAGATCGCACGCCCGGTCTGGTCCCATCCGCCGCCGGGGTCGGCGGGGACGATGATCGAGACGTCCGAGAAGCTCGCCTCCGCATCGCCTCCTCCGTCGGTGGTGCCGGCGCTGCCGGAACCACCCGAGCAGCCGGTGAGGGCCAGTGCCGCGATGGCGACCAGGCCGATGAGTGCGCTGCGTCTGCTGTTCATGTGCTCCTCCTTGAGCAGTGTCGGGATGCAGGCAACGCTATGCACCGGAAGCGGCGGGTCTCTGCTTACGAAACCATTGGTCGGCGTTACGAAAGTATTGGTCGCGGATACCTTCCCCCGTGCCGGGCTCGCCCTCGCGCGCGCGGGGCACAATGGTCGTGTGGCCTCGAAGACGAAGCGCGCGTCGCTGAAGACGCAGGACGGCGGGATGCCGCTGCGTGTGCAGCTGATCCTGCTGCAGGCGCTGATCGTCGCCGTGGTCACGCTCACCGCGGGCGTCACCGCCGGCGTCATCCAGGCGCACACCGTGCGCGACGCCTACGAGGATCGGATGCTGGCCGTGGCGCAGTCCATCGCCTCGATGCCCGTGATCAGAGCCGCCTTCGACGATCCCGACCCGGCCGAGAGCATCCAGCCGCTGGCCGAGACCATCCGCAAGGCGTCAGATCTCACGTACGTCGTGATCGCCAATCACGACGGCATCCGATACTCCCACCCGAACCCCGGACGCATCGGCGAGCGCGTCTCGACCGACCCCTCGATCCCGCTGTCGGGCGAGATCTACATGGGCACCCAGACCGGCACACTGGGCCCGTCGTGGCGGGTGAAGGTTCCGATCTTCGATGGCACCGAGGTGATCGGCACCGTGTCGGTGGGCATCCTCGAGTCGCAGGGCGACAGCGAGTTCGTCGGCAACCTGTTCTGGATCATCGGCGCGATGCTGGTGGCCGTGGTGCTCGGGGTCTTCGGCTCAGCATGGGTGACAGCGGTCATCCGTCGTCGCATCCACAGCCTGGAGCCGCACGAGATCACCGCGCTGGTGCGCAACCAGGAGACCACGATGCACGGTCTGAGCGAGGGAGTGATCACCGTGGACGCGCAGGGCACGATCACGCTGGTGAACGATGCCGCGGCGCGTCTGCTGGGGGCCACCACCACGGATCTGGCCGGCGCATCCGCCGCCGACGTGCTCGACGATGAGCTGCTGGCCGTGCTGCGCGACGGCGAGGATGCCGGTCGGCCGGTGATCGTCGGCGACAAGGTGCTGGTCGCCCGCAGCACCGGCGCGGGCGTCGACGCGGATGCCGTCGATGCGACGCTGCTGCTGCGCGATCAGACCGAGATGCACGATGTCGTCCGCCGGGTGGAGGCGGCGGACGCCATCATCGCGTTCCGGCAGCGTGATGGCATCCCCAAGGGTCTGAGCGGTGAGACCCTGGAGCGGGTCGTGACGGCCCTGGCCGAGATGCCGGATGCCTCGGCGACCGAGGTCGGTGAGGCGCTCTCGGTGTCGCGGGTGAGCGCCCGCCGCTATCTGGAGCATCTCGCCAGCACGGGGCGCGCGATCCGCTCTCTCGACTACGCCACCAAGGGCCGCCCCGGCAGCCGCTACCGCCTGAACGACCCCGTGGAGGCGAATGCGCCCGGCTCCTGAGCGCGCCCGGCTCCTGAGGGCGCCCGGCTGCTGCGGATGACGAAAGGCCCGCCACCCCGAAGGGTGACGGGCCTTTCCGTGCTCAGTGGCTTACTTGCCGGCCTCGGTGAAGCCTGCGGCCTCGGCGGCCTCAGCGGTGCGGAACCACACCTCTGCGACGGTCGAGTCGTACCACTGGCCACCGGGCTGGTGGAACTTCATCGAGTCCTTGTTGCCCTTGATGTCGAAGCCCTCGGGAGCCGAGCCGTCCTCGAGAGGAGCGGCCGAGTCCTCGCCGAAGCCGCCGTTGACGAGAGCAGCCGGAGCGGCGGTCTCCTCGGCGGGAGCCTCTTCGACCTTCTCAGCCTTCGCGGGCTTCTCGGCCTTGGCGGCGGGCTTGGCTGCCTTCTTCTTCGGCGAGACGGGCTCGAGGACGAGCTCGATCACGGCCATGGGGGCGTTGTCGCCCTTGCGGTTGCCGACCTTCGTGATGCGGGTGTAGCCACCCTCACGCTCGGCGACCAGCGGAGCGATCTCGGCGAACAGGACGTGCAGGGCGTCCTTGTTCGAGCGCAGCACGGTCAGCGCACGGCGACGCGCGTGCAGGTCGCCGCGCTTGCCGAGCGTGATCAGTCGCTCAGCGAGCGGACGCAGGCGCTTGGCCTTCGTCTCGGTCGTCTTGATCGACTTGTGGATGAAGAGCGCGGCCGCGAGGTTCGCGAGAAGAAGGCGCTCGTGTGCGGGGCCGCCTCCGAGGCGGGGACCCTTGGTGGGCTTGGGCATGTTCGTCTAGCTCCTGATCAGGAAGAGGTCGGGTTTCAGAAGGACTCGTCTTCGCCTGCGCTGTAGAAGTGGGCGCCGTCGAAACCGGGCACCGAATCCTTCAGCGACAGACCGAGCGAGACGAGCTTGTCGCGCACCTCGTCGACCGACTTCTGTCCGAAATTGCGGATGTTCATCAGCTGCGTCTCCGAGAGGGCCACCAGCTCAGAGACGGTGTTGATGCCCTCGCGCTTGAGGCAGTTGTACGAGCGCACCGACAGATCGAGGTCCTCGATCGGCATGGAGAGCTCGCTGGAGAGCACGGCCTCGACCGGCGCAGGGCCGATCTCGATGCCCTCGGCCTCGACGTTCAGCTCGCGGGCGAGACCGAACAGCTCGGTGAGGGTCTTGGCCGCCGATGCGACGGCGTCGCGCGGGCTGATCGCCGACTTCGTCTCGACGTCGAGCACCAGCTTGTCGAAGTCGGTGCGCTCACCGGCACGGGTGGCGTCGACGCGGTAGCTGACCTTCAGCACGGGCGAGTAGATCGAGTCGACCGGAATCTGGCCGGCCTCGGCGTACTCGTTGCGGTTCTGGGCGGCCGATACGTAGCCGCGGCCGCGCTCGATGGTGAGCTCGAGCTCGAAGCGCGCGGTGTCGTTGAGCGTCGCGATGACCAGCTCGGGGTTGTGCACCTCGACACCCGCCGGAGCGGAGATGTCGGCGGCGGTGACCTCGCCGGCGCCCGTCTTGCGCAGGTACGCCGTGATGGGCTCGTCACGCTCGCTGGAGACGACCAGCTGCTTGATATTGAGGATGATCTCGGTGACGTCCTCCTTCACACCGGGGATCGTGCTGAACTCGTGCAGCACGCCGTCGATGCGAATGGTGGTGACCGAGGCGCCGGGGATCGACGACAGCAGGCTGCGGCGCAGCGCGTTGCCGATCGTGTAGCCGAAACCGGGCTCGAGCGGCTCGATGACGAACCGGCTGCGGTTCTCGGAGATCTTTTCCTCGGTGAGAGTGGGACGCTGTGCGATGAGCACTATGTGTTCCTTTCGATCACATGCCCGCTATATGACATGTGTGGGTGAGGTCTTGAGTTGTGGAAACCAGGGGACGGGGATGCTGCCCCACAGAGTGAGCAGCATCCCCGCACGAGATCAGACGCGGCGGCGCTTCGGCGGACGGCAGCCGTTGTGCGCCTGCGGCGTCACATCCTGGATCGAGCCGACCTCGAGGCCTGCGGCCTGCAGCGAGCGGATCGCGGTCTCGCGACCCGAACCCGGGCCCTTCACGAAGACGTCGACCTTCTTGACGCCGTGCTCGGAGGCCTGACGGGCAGCGGACTCCGCTGCCATGCCTGCGGCGTAGGGCGTCGACTTGCGCGAGCCCTTGAAGCCCACGCCACCCGACGAGGCCCAGCTGATGACAGCGCCGGACGGGTCGGTGATCGAGACGATGGTGTTGTTGAACGTCGACTTGATGTGGGCGTGGCCCAGCGCGATGTTCTTCTTCTCCTTGCGGCGCGGCTTGCGCGCGGCGGA
Organism: Microbacterium bandirmense; assembly: GCF_037204185.1. Classification (NCBI taxonomy): domain Bacteria; kingdom Bacillati; phylum Actinomycetota; class Actinomycetes; order Micrococcales; family Microbacteriaceae; genus Microbacterium; species Microbacterium bandirmense. The sequence continues at coordinate 29,113 of NZ_JBBDGM010000007.1, forward strand.
CTTGGGTGCAGCCATGAAAGTGTTCTCCTATTCCCTGGCCGCTTAGCGGGCCTTCTTCTTGCCGGCGACGGTGCGCTTCGGGCCCTTGCGGGTGCGCGCGTTGGTCTTCGTGCGCTGACCGCGCACGGGCAGGCCACGGCGGTGGCGGATGCCCTCGTACGACCCGATCTCGACCTTGCGGCGGATGTCGGCGGCGACCTCGCGGCGCAGGTCACCCTCCACCTTGTAGTTGCCTTCGATGTGGTCGCGCAGGGCGATGAGCTGGTCGTCGCTGAGGTCCTTGACGCGGATCGACTCATCGATCCCGGTCGCCTTGAGGATCTCGACGGAGCGAGTACGGCCGATGCCGTAGATGTACGTGAGGGCGATCACCACGCGCTTGTCGCGCGGGATGTCAACGCCGGCAAGACGTGCCATGCGGTTTCTCCTGGAGTGTGGTGGAGGTGTGGAGCAGAATCCGTTCCCGGGCCTCCTACCCGGGGTATCCGCTTCTTGGGCTGCTGAGCCCGTCGAAGCATCCGACCTGCTGTTCAGTACCCGGCCGTTGAGCGAGCGAAGCGAGACGAAACGTCCGCGCCCGACCGGAATATTCAGTTGTGTGAGACCCGACTCAGCCCTGGCGCTGCTTGTGACGCGGGTTCGACTTGCAGATGACCATGACGCGACCGTGACGACGGATCACGCGGCAGTGGTCGCAGATGGGCTTGACGCTGGGGTTGACCTTCATGATGTTTCCTGTTCGCTGTCCTCACCGGGCAGGCGTGAACGCCTGGGGTGTTACTTCTCGACCGATCAGCGGTAGCGGTAGACGATGCGGCCGCGGGTCAGGTCGTAGGGCGAGAGCTCCACGACCACGCGGTCCTCGGGGATGATGCGGATGTAGTTCTGCCGCATCTTTCCGGAGATCGTCGCCAGGACCTTGTGTCCGTTGGTGAGCTCAACGCGGAACATCGCGTTGGGCAGCGCCTCGGAAATCACGCCCTCGATCTCGATGACACCGTCTTTCTTAGCCATAGCCTCGCTGACGCTTCTGCAGATCGGTCGATCTGCGGTGGATGGGTGATGAGTTGCGGTGCTGCGCTGTCGCGTCCGGACACGCCGGAACAAGGCGCACGGCACCAAAGATCTATGATAGACCCTCGATCCGCAGGCGGCAAATGCGCGCGGATCAGAGGGGCCTCGCTCAGGGCAGGACCTTCGGGAGTTCGGTGTTGATCTCCTGGACGTCCAGTCGCTTGCCGTTGATCTCGACGGTAGGGGTGCCTGAGATCTCATGCGCCTTCGCCTGCGCCGCACCGAACTTCTCATAGGTGCCCTCGGCGATGCAGCTCGCGGCGTCGCCGGCGCCGACCTGCTCGGCGATCTGGCTCAGCTGCTCGTCGGTCAGACCCGAGCCGCCCTCCTGGGGCTGGTTGGCGTACAGGGCGTTCATGAAGTCGAGCGCCTTGTCGGGCGCGGTCTCGGCGACGCAGTACATCGCACCGGCGGCGCGCGACGAGTAGTTCGTACCCTGCGAGAGGTGGTCGAGGATGGCGATCGGATGCACCTCGAGGGTGATCTCGTCGTCGGCGGCGGCCGACTGCAGCTGCTCGCCGTAAGACTGCTCGAAGGCGTTGCACGCCGGGCACATGAAGTCGATGAACGTCGCGACGACGTCATCGCCCTCGCCGAAGCTGATCGCACCGGTCTCGGCATTTACGATGTCGCTCGTGGGGGTCGCACCCGGGTCATTGGCCTGGTTGTTCATCCACACCACGACGCCGCCGAGGGCGACGAGCACCACCACGACCGCGGCCGAGATTCCGATGGCGAACCAGTTGGTCTTGCCCTGTGCAGCAGCCATAGATGTTCCGATCTGTGTCCGGCTCGTCGCGACGACGAGTCCTGTTGCCTCTCCGACCATTCTGCCGCGAGGTCGCTATGTCTGGCGTGTGAGTCGCCTCAGGCGATCGGCGTCGGAGTGATCCCGAACGGTGCGAGGCCGGCCGCTCCCCCATCCGGCGCGGTCAGCACCCAGATGCCGTTCTCATGGCGCGCAACGCTGTGCTCCCAGTGCGAGCCGTCGGTTCCGTCGACCGTCGAGACGGTCCAGTCGTCGTCCTCCACGAACGTCGCCTCGCCCCCTGCCGTGACCATCGGCTCGATCGCGAGGGCGAGACCGGGGCGCACCTCGGCCCCGGCATCCGGCGTGCGGTAGTTGAAGACGCTCGGCGCCTCATGCATCTTGCGACCGATGCCGTGACCGACGTACTCGCGCAGGATGCCGTAGGTCTCGCCGGACACCGCCGAGGGGCCCTGCGCCTCGATGTACTCCTGGATGGCAGCGCCGATCTGGCCGATGTGCGTGGCGGATGCCATCGCGGCGATGCCCGCCCACATCGACCCCTCGGTGACCCGCGAGAGCTCCTCGCGCCGGGCCACGACCTCGGACCGTGACTCGTCGGGTACGACGAAGGTCACGGCACTGTCGCCGTTCCAGCCCTGGAACTGAGCGCCGCAGTCGACCGAGACGATGTCGCCGGGCTGCAGCTTCCGCTCACCGGGGATGCCGTGCACCACCTGCTCGTTCACCGAGATGCACGTGGTGTGCCGGTAGCCGCGTACGAGCTGGAAGTTCGACTCCGCGCCCCGCGAGGCGATCATGCGCGACGCCTCGGCGTCGAGCTCGGCCGTGCTGATGCCGGCGCGCACCAGCGGCCGCAGCGCCTCGAGCGCTGCGGCCGTGATGAGACCCGGCTCGATCATCGAGCGCAGCTGCGCCGGGCTCTTGTAGATCGACTTGCGGAACATGGGAACGGGTCAGACCCGCTGCGCGATGCCGCGCGCGGCGAGGGCATCCGAAATGCGCGCGGTGATCTCGTCGAGCGAGCCGACGCCGTCGATGCGGTCGACGATGCCGCGCTCGGCGTACACCGAGATGATCGGGGCCGTCTCGTTCTCATAGATGTCCAGACGGTGCGCGATGGCCTCGTCGGTGTCATCCGAGCGACCCTGCTCCACGGCCCGCAGGCTCAGACGCGCCATGCTCTCCTCGCGCGGAACATCGAGCAGGATCACGGCGTCGAGCGCCGCGCCGGTCTTGGCGAGGAACGCGTCGAGGTGCTCCACCTGCACGGTGTTGCGCGGGTAGCCGTCGAGCAGGAACCCGCGAGCGGCGTCGTCCTGCGACAGTCGGTCGCGGACGATCTCGCTGGTCAGCTCGTCGGGCACCAGGTCGCCGGCGTCGAGGATCGCGGTGACCTTCTGACCGAGCTCGGTGCCCTGCTTGATGTTGGCGCGGAAGATGTCGCCGGTCGAGACGACGGGGATGTCCAGCGCCTCGGCGATGCGCACCCCCTGGGTGCCCTTGCCGGAGCCCTGGGGGCCGACGATCAGCAGACGTGCGGTTGCGGCGGTCATCTCAGGAGCCCTTCGTAATGGCGCTGCTGCAGCTGCGCGTCGATCTGCTTCACCGTCTCGAGTCCGACACCCACGATGATCAGGATCGATGCGCCGCCGAACGGGAAGTTCTGGTTCGCCTGCACCGTCGCCAGCGCGATCAGCGGGATCAGCGCCACGATGCCGAGGTACAGGGAGCCGGGGAAGGTGATGCGCGTGATGACGTAGTCGAGGTACTCCGCCGTCGGACGACCGGCCCGGATGCCCGGGATGAACCCGCCGTACTTCTTCATGTTGTCGGCGACCTCGACGGGGTTGAACGTGATCGCGACGTAGAAGTAGGTGAACCCGATGATGAGCAGGAAGTACACCAGCATGTACAGCGGCTGGTCGCCGGATGCCAGGTTCGTGAGGATCCACGTGACCCAGCCGGCCGGCTCACTGCCGTCGGTGGGCGTGTTGAACTGCGCGAGCAGCATCGGCACGTACAGCAGCGACGAGGCGAAGATGATCGGGATCACACCGGCCATGTTGACCTTGATCGGGATGTACGTGTTCGTGCCGCCGTAGGTGCGGCGGCCGACCATGCGCTTGGCATACTGCACGGGGACGCGTCGCTGCGACTGCTCCACGTAGACGATCGCCGTCATGACGACGAGACCGATCAGCATCACCAGCAGGAAGACCTCGAAGCCCTTGGCCTCCCAGATGCCCCACATCGCAGCCGGGAACGTCGCGGCGATCGAGGTGAAGATGAGCAGCGACATGCCGTTGCCGATGCCGCGCTCGGTGACCAGCTCGGCGAACCACATGATCAGACCCGTGCCGGCCGTCATCGCCATGATGATGAGCAGCTGCGCCCACCACACGTCGTTGGTCAGCAGGTTCTGGCACGCCGCGACCTCAGTGGTGCCGAAGAGCTGTCCGCTGCGGGCCACGGTCACCAGCGTGCTGGACTGCAGCAGCGCGAGAGCGATGGTCAGGTAGCGGGTGTACTGCGTGAGCTTGCTCTGCCCGGCCTGGCCCTCCTTGTGGAGTGACTCGAAGTGCGGGATGACGACGCGCAGCAGCTGCGTGATGATCGTTGCGGTGATGTACGGCATCACGCCGAGAGCGAAGATCGACAGCTGCAGCAGTGCACCGCCGGAGAACAGGTTCACGAGACCGAGCAGACCTTCGGTGCCCGCGTTGACCGCGAGACACTGCTCGACATTCGGGAAGTTCACGAATGGGGCCGGCACATTCGAGCCAAGACGATAGAGCGCGATGATGCCGATGGTGAAAAGGATCTTCCGCCGCAGATCAGGCGTACGGAAGATTCGCGCGATGGCGCTAAACAAGGGCGTTCCTCCTGAAGGGATTGCCGAACGTCGAAGGACGGCCGAATGTCCAGAGTAACGCAAAGGAGGGATCGGAGAATCTCCGACCCCTCCCTGCGCTCACACCGGAATGCTCAGTTGACCGAACCGCCGGCTGCGACGATCTTCTGCTCGGCGCTGCCCGAGACCTTGTCGACCGACACGGTGAGCTTGACCGAGATGTCGCCGTCGCCGAGGACCTTGACCTTCTCGTTCTTGCGCACGGCGCCCTTGGCGACCAGGTCGCTGACGGTGACGTCGCCACCGGCCGGGTACAGCTCGGCGAGCTTGGCCAGGTTCACGACCTGGTACTCGACGCGGAACGGGTTCTTGAACCCGCGCAGCTTCGGGGTGCGCATGTGCAGCGGCATCTGCCCACCCTCGAAACCGACCCGCACGGTGTTGCGGGCCTTGGTGCCCTTGGTGCCGCGACCGGCGGTCTTGCCCTTCGAGCCCTCACCGCGACCCACGCGGGTCTTGGCGGTGTTCGAGCCCGGGACCGGACGCAGGTGGTGCACCTTCAGCACGGAGGGACGCGATGCGGCAGCATCCGCCTCCTTCTTAGCCGGAGCCTTCTTCGCAGCGGCCTTCGCCGGAGCAGCCTTGGCTGCGGCCGGCTGCTTCGTGGCGGCCGCCTTGGTGGCGGCGGCCTTGGTGGCGGCGGCCTTCTTCGGGGCCTTCTCAGCCTCGACGGCTTCGTTCTTCTCAGCCATTAGTCGATCTCCTCAACCTTGACGAGGTGAGCGACGGTGCGGACGTAGCCGCGCGTCTGGGCGTCGTCCGGACGGACGACCGAGTCGCCGATCCGCTTGAGGCCGAGCGAACGCAGCGTGTCGCGCTGGTTCTGCTTCTCACTCACCTTGGACTTGACCTGCGTGACCTTGAGGCGCGCAGCCATCAGGCACCTACCTTCTGCGCAGCGGCGGCGGCAGCGGCCTTCGCCTCGTTGCGGATGATGATCTCGGGCACGACGGCGTCGTAGTCGAGACCACGACGGGCGGCCACGGCGCGCGGCTCCTCGAGACCCTGCAGGGCCTCGACCGTCGCGTGCACGATGTTGATCGTGTTCGACGAGCCGAGCGACTTCGACAGGACGTCGTGGATGCCGGCGCACTCGAGCACGGCGCGGACCGGACCACCGGCGATGACACCGGTACCGGCAGCAGCCGGACGCAGCAGCACCACACCGGCAGCGGCCTCACCCTGCACGGGGTGCGGGATGGTCGAGCCGACGCGCGGGACGCGGAAGAAGTTGCGCTTGGCCTCTTCGACACCCTTCGAGATCGCCAGGGGCACCTCGCGGGCCTTGCCGTAGCCGACGCCCACCAGTCCGTTGCCGTCACCGACGACCACGAGCGCGGTGAAGCTGAAGCGACGACCACCCTTCACGACCTTCGAGACGCGGTTGATGGTGACGACGCGCTCCAGGAACTGGTTGTCGCCCCGGTCGCGCGAATTGCGGTCGCGGCCCTGGCCGCGGTCGCGGCCGCCACGACGGCCGTCACGCTGCTCGCGCTGCGGCTCGGCCTGAGCCGTAGCCTCGGCAGGAGCGGTTTCGGTCACTTCGTTCTCCTTGTTGTCACTCACAGTGCCAGCCCCCCTTCACGGGCGCCATCGGCGATGGCTGCGACACGACCGGCGTAGCGGTTGCCGCCGCGGTCGAACACTGCCTCGGAAACGCCGGCGGCCTTCGCGCGCTCGGCGACGAGCTCGCCCACCTTGCGCGCCTTGGCGGTCTTGTCACCGTCGAAGGAGCGCAGGTCGGTCTCGAGCGTGGAAGCGGATGCCACGGTGTGGCCCTTGGCGTCGTCGACGAGCTGCACGAACACGTGGCGCGCAGAGCGGTTGACGACGAGACGCGGACGCAGGTCTGTGCCGACGATCTTCTTGCGAAGACGTGCGTGGCGACGCGCGCGGGCGGCGGACTTGGACTTGACAGCCATGGTTACTTACCAGCCTTTCCGGCCTTGCGACGCACGACCTCGCCGGCGTAGCGCACACCCTTGCCCTTGTACGGCTCGGGCTTGCGGATCTTGCGGATGTTCGCAGCTGCCTCGCCGACAGCCTGCTTGTCGATGCCACTGACGGTCACCTTGTTGGTGCCCTCGACCGTCAGGGTGATCCCTGCCGGCGGGTCGACCAGCACGGGGTGCGAGAAGCCCAGGGCGAACTCGATCGAGCTGCCCTTCTGCTGCACGCGGTAACCGGTGCCGACGACCTCGAGGCCCTTGGTGTAGCCCTGGGTGACGCCGATGATGTTGTTGTTGATGAGCGTGCGGGTCAGGCCGTGAAGCGACCGCGACTCGCGCTCGTCGTCCGGGCGGGTGACCAGGATCTGGTTCTCCTCGACCGAAACCTCGATGGGGCTGGCCAGCTCGAGCGTGAGCTCGCCCTTGGGGCCCTTGACTGCGACCTCACGGCCGTCGACCGAAACGGTCACGCCCGCGGGGATGTCGATGGGAAGTCGTCCGATGCGCGACATGTCAGATCACCACACGTAGGCGAGAACTTCTCCGCCCACGCCCTTCTGCTCAGCCTGACGGTCGGTGAGAAGACCGGAGGAGGTGGACAGGATGGCAACGCCGAGGCCGCCGAGGACCGAGGGCAGCTCGGTCGACTTCGCGTAGACGCGGAGACCGGGCTTGGACACGCGCTTGATGCCGGCGATGGAGCGCTCACGGTTGGGACCGTACTTGAGCGACAGGGTGAGGTTGCTGCCGACGCGTGCGTCGGTGACCTCGAAGCCCGAGATGTAGCCCTCCTGCTGGAGGATCTCGGCGATGTTCGTCTTGAGCTTGCTCGACGGCATGGTCACGGAATCGTGGTGCGCCGAGTTCGCGTTGCGCAGACGGGTCAGCATGTCTGCGACCGGGTCTGTCATCGTCATAGTGGATTTCCTTTGTTCATGAGGTTCCGGCTGCCGTTACACGACAGACGGCCTGCGATGAGACTGGCCCAGGATTGGGCACACGATCTTCAATTGTACGGGCACTTCGACAGGCTCAGTGACCCCCGAAGGGTCACCGAGCCTGTCGGAATGTCACGCCGGGGCGTCAGCGGCCTTGAACGGGAAGCCGAGCGCGCGCAGCAGGGCGCGACCCTCGTCGTCCGTCTTGGCCGTGGTGACCACGGTGATGTCGAAGCCGCGGACGCGGTCGATCTTGTCCTGGTCGATCTCGTGGAACACGCTCTGCTCCTGGAGACCGAAGGTGTAGTTGCCGTTGCCGTCGAACTGCTCGCCCGACAGGCCGCGGAAGTCGCGGATGCGGGGCAGCGACAGGTTGACGAGGCGGTCGACGAACTCCCACGCACGGTCACCGCGAAGGGTGACGTGCGCGCCGATGGCCTGTCCCTCACGCAGCTTGAACTGCGCGATGGACTTGCGGGCCTTCGTGACGATCGGCTTCTGGCCGGTGATCTTGGTGAGGTCGTCGATGGCGCCCTCGATCACCTTGCTGTCGCGAGCGGCCTCGCCGACACCGGTGTTCACGACCACCTTGACCAGACCGGGGATCTGCATGACGTTGGCGTAGCCGAACTGCTCCTGCAGAGCCTTCTTGATCTCGGTGTTGTACTTCGCCTTCAGGCGCGGCTGGATCTTGCCAGACTGCGCGGCGTCAGTAGCTGCCATCAGAGGTCCTTACCTGACTTCTTCGCGTAGCGCACGCGAACCGTGCGCTTCACGCCGTCCTTGACCTGCTCCTCGACACGGTGACCGACGCGGGTCGGCTTCTTGGTCGAGGGGTCGACGACGGCGACGTTGGAGATGTGGATCGGGGCCTCGACGGTCTCGATTCCACCGGTCTTGGTGCCGCGCTGGGTCTGGCCCACACGGGTGTGGCGGGTGACGTAGTTCACGCCCTCCACGACGACGCGGTTCTGCTCGACGAGGACCTCGAGGACCTTGCCCTGCTTACCGCGGTCGCCGCCCTTGTCCTGCTTGCGGCCGGTGATGACCTGAACCAGGTCACCCTTCTTGATGTTCGCCATGATCAGATGACCTCCGGGGCGAGCGAGACGATCTTCATGAACTTCTTGTCACGAAGCTCGCGACCGACCGGTCCGAAGATGCGGGTGCCGCGGGGCTCCCCGTCGTTCTTCAGGATCACGGCGGCGTTCTCGTCGAACTTGATGTACGAGCCGTCGGGACGGCGCGTGGACTTTGCGGTGCGGACGATGACGGCCTTGACCACGTCGCCCTTCTTGACGTTGCCGCCCGGGATCGCGTCCTTGACCGTGGCGACGATGGTGTCGCCCAGACCCGCGTAGCGGCGGCGCGAGCCACCGAGGACGCGGATCGTGAGCAGCTCCTTCGCGCCGGTGTTGTCGGCGACCTTGAGGCGGGACTCCTGCTGAATCACTTGGCCTTCTCCAGAATCTCAACCAGACGCCAGCGCTTGGTGGCGCTCAGCGGCCGGGTCTCGTTGATGAGGACCAGGTCGCCGATACCGGCGGTGTTGTCCTCATCGTGCGCCTTGACCTTCTCGGTGCGGCGGATGACCTTGCCGTAGAGCGGGTGCTTCACGCGGTCCTCGACCTCGACGACGATGGTCTTGTCCATCTTGTCGCTGACGACGTAGCCGCGGCGGGCCTTGCGGTACCCACGGGCGTCGGCGTCGCGCACGTCGTGCTCGGCGTGCTCTGCTGCCTTCTTCTCAGCCATTACTCGGCCTCCTCCTTGGGCGCCTCAGCCTCTGCGGACTTCTTCGCCTTCGCCTTGGACGCCTTCTTCGCCGGAGCCTCGACCGGAGCGGGCGTCGCACGGATGCCCAGCTCGCGCTCGCGGATCACGGTGTAGAGGCGCGCGATGTCGCGCTTGACGGCGCGGATGCGGCCGTGGCTCTCCAGCTGGCCGGTGGCCGACTGGAAACGGAGGTTGAACAGCTCCTCCTTGGCCTTGCGCAGCTCCTCGACGAGGCGCTGGTCTTCGAACGTGTCGAGCTCGGCAGGTGCGAGCTCCTTGGTGCCGATCGCCATTACGCGTCGCCCTCCTCGCGCTTGATGATGCGTGCCTTGAGCGGCAGCTTGTGAATGGCCCGGGTGAGGGCCTCGCGAGCGAGTTCCTCATTCACGCCCGCGACCTCGAAGAGGACACGGCCCGGCTTGACGTTGGCGACCCACCACTCGGGCGAGCCCTTACCCGAACCCATGCGGGTCTCGGCGGGCTTCTTCGTGAGCGGACGGTCGGGGTAGATGTTGATCCACACCTTTCCACCGCGCTTGATGTGACGAGTCATGGCGATACGAGCGGACTCGATCTGACGGTTCGTCACGTACGCGGGGGTCAGAGCCTGGATGCCGAACTCACCGAAGGAGACCTTCGTTCCGCCGGTCGCCTGGCCCGAACGCTTCGGGTGGTGCTGCTTGCGGTACTTGACCTTGCGGGGGATGAGCATTATGCCGACGCTCCTTCTGCGACAGGTGCGTCGTTGCGCGGGGCACGACGGCGGTCGCCACGGTCACGAGACGGCTTCTGGTTGGCCTGCTCGCGTGCGAGTTCCTTGTTGGTGAGGTCGCCCTTGTAGATCCAGACCTTCACGCCGATGCGGCCGAAGGTGGTCTTCGCCTCGTAGAAGCCGTAGTCGATGTTCGCGCGCAGCGTGTGCAGCGGCACACGACCCTCGCGGTAGAACTCCGAGCGGCTCATCTCCGCGCCGCCGAGGCGGCCGGAGACCTGGATGCGGATGCCCTTGGCGCCGGCGCGCTGGGCGCCCTGCAGGCCCTTGCGCATCGCGCGGCGGAATGCCACGCGAGCGGAGAGCTGCTCGGCGATGCCCTGAGCGACCAGCTGAGCGTCGGCCTCGGGGTTCTTGACCTCGAGGATGTTCAGCTGGATCTGCTTGCCGGTGAGCTTCTCGAGGTCACCGCGGATGCGCTCGGCCTCGGCGCCGCGGCGGCCGATGACGATGCCCGGGCGTGCGGTGTGGATGTCCACACGCACGCGGTCGCGGGTGCGCTCGATCTCGATGTTCGAGACGCCGGCGCGGTCGAGCTGCGTCTGGAGCAGCTTGCGGATCTTGATGTCCTCGGCGATGTAGTCGGCGTAACGCTGACCCGGCTTCGTCGAATCCGAGAACCAGCGCGACACGTGGTCCGTGGTGATGCCGAGGCGGAAGCCGTACGGGTTGACCTTCTGTCCCATTACTTGCTCGCCTTCTTCGTCGTAGCCGTCTCGGCGGCCGCGTCAGCGACCTCCGGGGTGGCCAGCACGACCGTGATGTGGCTCGTGCGCTTCTTGATCTGGAATGCGCGACCCTGAGCGCGGGGCTGGAAACGCTTGAGCGTCGTGCCCTCGTCGACGTACGCGTTCTTCACGTACAGGTCCTGCTCATCGAGGTACTCGCCGTCGCGATCGGCCTTGACCGATGCGTTCGCGATGGCAGCGTGCACGAGCTTGTAGATCGGCTCGCTGGCACCCTGGGGCGCGAACTTCAGGATGGCCAGTGCCTCCTGAGCCTGCTTGCCCTTGATGAGCGCGACGACACGACGAGCCTTCTGAGGGGTCACGCGGATGTGTCGCACACGTGCGATGGACTCCACCATTTCTCTCTCCTCTATCGCCCCCGCGTCAGCGGCGGCGGCCCTTCTTGTCGTCCTTCTCGTGGCCGCGGAAGGTGCGGGTGGGCGCGAACTCGCCCAGCTTGTGACCGACCATGGTCTCGGTCACGAACACGGGGATGTGCTTGCGACCGTCGTGCACTGCGATGGTGTGTCCCAGCATTGCGGGGATGATCATCGAGCGGCGCGACCAGGTCTTGATGACGTTCTTGGAACCGGCCTCGTTCTGACCGACCACCTTGCGAAGCAGGTGCTCGTCGACGAAGGGGCCCTTCTTGAGACTGCGTGGCATCTTCCTCTACTCCTACTTGCGCTTCTTGCCAGCGTTGCGGCGGCGGACGATGTACTTGTCACTTTCCTTGTTGGCGTGACGGGTACGACCCTCAGCCTGGCCCCACGGGGACACGGGGTGACGACCACCGGACGTCTTGCCCTCACCACCACCGTGCGGGTGGTCGACCGGGTTCATCGCGACACCGCGGACGGTCGGGCGGACGCCCTTCCAGCGCTTGCGGCCGGCCTTGCCCCAGTTGATGTTCGACTGCTCGGCGTTGCCGACCTCGCCGATGGTGGCGCGGCAGCGCGCGTCGACGTTGCGGATCTCGCCCGAGGGCAGGCGCAGCTGGGCGTACGGACCGTCCTTCGCGACCAGACGCACCGAGGCGCCGGCCGAGCGGGCCATCTTCGCGCCGCCGCCGGGGCGGAGCTCGATGGCGTGGATGACGGTACCGGTGGGGATGTTCTTCAGCGGCAGGTTGTTGCCCGGCTTGATGTCAGCCCCGGCACCCGACTCGACGATGTCGCCCTGCTTGAGCTTCGTCGGCGCGAGGATGTAGCGCTTCTCGCCGTCGAAGTAGTGCAGCAGCGCGATGCGCGCGGTGCGGTTGGGGTCGTACTCGATGTGAGCGACCTTGGCGTTGATGCCGTCCTTGTCATTGCGACGGAAGTCGATGACGCGGTACTGGCGCTTGTGTCCACCGCCGATGTGGCGGGTGGTGATGCGGCCCTGGTTGTTGCGACCACCGGTCTTCGAGAGCGGACGCAGCAGCGACTTCTCCGGCGTCGATCGAGTGATCTCGGCGAAGTCAGCCACCGACGAACCGCGGCGACCCGGGGTCGTGGGCTTGTACTTGCGAATAGCCATGTTCTGTCCTTATCCCCCGGTCAGCCGACTGCCGTGAAGATGTCGATGGAGCCCGACTTCAGCGACACGATGGCGCGCTTGGTGTCCTTGCGCTTTCCGGTGCCGAAGCGGGTGCGACGGGCCTTGCCGACGCGGTTGATCGTGTTGACCGAGGCCACCTTGACACCGAAGATCTTCTCGATGGCGAGCTTGATCTCGGTCTTCGAGGCGCGGGGGTCGACGAGGAAGGTGTACTTGCCCTCGTCGATCAGGCCGTAGCTCTTCTCAGAGACGACCGGTCCCAGGATGATGTCGCGCGGGTCCTTGTTCAGGGCCGTTGCGAGGGGGTTCTGCTCGCTCATGCCGAGACCTCCTCGGTTGCGCCGGTCTTCGAGGCGATGAAGCCCTCGAGCGCGGCCTTGGTGAAGACGATGTCGTCGGAGACGATGACGTCGTAGGCGTTCAGCTGGTCGTAGCTGAGGACGTGCACGTTCGCGAGGTTGCGGACGCTCTTCAGCGTCAGCTCGTCGCCGCGCTCGACGACGACCAGCACGTTCTTCGACGGGGCCACGGCGGCGATGAGGCCGGCTGCGGACTTGGTCGAGGGGGTGCTGTCGGCGACGAAGGCCTCGACGGCGTGCAGGCGCTCACCGCGGAAGCGGTCGCTCAGCGCACCACGGAGGGCGGCGGCGATCATCTTCTTGGGGGTGCGCTGCGAGTAGTCGCGCGGCTGCGGGCCGTGGACCGTTCCACCGCCGCGGTGCTGCGGCATGCGGATCGATCCCTGACGCGCGTTACCGGTGCCCTTCTGCTTGAAGGGCTTGCTGCCGGAGCCGGACACGTCGCCGCGGGTCTTCGTGGCGTGGGTACCCTGACGGGCCGCGGCCAGCTGTGCGACGACCACCTGGTGGATCAGGGGGACGTTGGTCTCGACGTCGAAGATCGCGGCGGGCAGCTCGACGGAGCCTGCCTTCTTGCCGTCGACCTTGAGGACGTCGAGTGCGAGAGTCGAGTCAGCCATTTGCTCAGGCACCCTTCACTGCGTTGCGGACGTACACGATACGACCACGCGCGCCGGGGACGGCGCCCTTGACGAGCATGAGTCCCTTCTCGGCGTCGATGGCGTGCACCGTGAGGTTGAGGACGGTCACGCGCTCGCCGCCCATGCGGCCGGCCATGCGCATGCCCTTGAAGACGCGGCTCGGGGTCGACGACGCGCCGATCGAGCCGGGCTTGCGGTGGTTGCGGTGCGCACCGTGCGATGCCGAGACGCCCGCGAAGTTGTGGCGCTTCATGACACCGGCGGTGCCCTTGCCCTTGCTGGTGCCGACGACGTCGACCAGCTGGCCTGCCTCGAACACGCCGTCGAGCGTGAGTTCCTGGCCGAGCGAGTAGTCAGCGGCGTCCGCGGTGCGGATCTCGGTGACGTGGCGGCGCGGCGTGACGCCGGCTGCCTCGAAGTGCGCGGTGAGCGGCTTGTTGACCTTGCGCGGGTCGATCTGGCCGTACGCGATCTGCACGGCGTTGTAGCCGTCCTTCTCGGGCGTGCGGACCTGGGTGACCACGTTGGGAGCCAGCTCGATGACGGTGACGGGAACGAGCTTGCCGTTCGCGTCCCAGACCTGGGTCATGCCGAGCTTGGTGCCGAGCATGCCCTTGGAAACCTTGGAGTTGATGTCAACCATGGCGGACCTCAGAGCTTGATCTCGATGTTGACGTCGGCCGGGAGGTCGAGGCGCATCAGCGAGTCGACTGCCTTCGGCGTCGGGTCGACGATGTCGATCAGACGCTTGTGGGTGCGCATCTCGAAGTGCTCGCGGCTGTCCTTGTACTTGTGGGGCGACCGGATGACGCACACGACGTTCTTCTCGGTCGGAAGCGGCACGGGGCCGACGACGGTCGCGCCCGCACGGGTCACGGTGTCGACGATCTTGCGTGCCGACGTGTCGATGACCTCGTGGTCATACGACTTCAGGCGAATGCGGATCTTCTGTCCCGCCATTGTCTGCTCTCTCTCTTCAGGCGTCGTACCGACCGGGGCCGGGTGACCCTGGGGCATTGGACGCACGATGGCGCTGTTCACGCCGTACATCACTGTTCTGATGTCAGCCCGACTCATGCCGCGCACGCGCGGCGATATCCCCAAACTGGAGGCGTCGGATTGTGTCGTTCTGCTGCCCGCGGCCTAGAACCCTGCGAACGCCCCGGAGGGCCCGCCGTCTATGCACTGCCATGACAGTGATTCCGCGCATCACGAAGAGCGCAGAAATGTGGAACCTGTCTATTCTGCCATGCCCGATTCCACTACTGCAAACCCGGGCGTGTCGCGCATCGTTCCGCGGGTCTCGACCGCCCTCCGCGGACAGGTCGACCCTCCTCCGCGGACAGCAGAAAGGCGGTGCACCCGAAGGTGCACCGCCCTCTGACCGCTCAGCGAGATCTACTCGTTTCCCACCGACTTGTCCACGTTGTCGCGGATCTCGTCGATCTTGTCCGATGCGCCCGGAGCGACCTTCTTCGCGAAGTCCGCGACACCGTCGAGAACCTTGTCGCTGATGTCCTCAGCCTGCTCGCTCTTGACCGCCTCGGCGATCTTGTCCTTGTTGTCCTCGTAGAGGTCCTTGCCCTTGTTGACCATGTCGTCGATGCCCATAGACGTCATCCCCTTTACTCGGGAGCAGGCGTTCTGTCCCCCGGCTCCCTTTTTACACGAAAAGGGGCCGGACCCGAAGGTCCGACCCCGATCGCGAAGCAGCTGCTTACGCGATGACCTTGGTCACCGTGCCGGCACCGACGGTGCGGCCACCCTCACGGATCGCGAAGCCGAGGCCCTCCTCCATGGCGATCGGCTGGATCAGCTCGACCTTCATGTCGGTGGTGTCGCCGGGCATGACCATCTCGGTGCCCTCGGGCAGCGAGATGACGCCGGTGACGTCGGTGGTGCGGAAGTAGAACTGCGGACGGTAGTTCGTGTAGAACGGGTTGTGACGGCCACCCTCGTCCTTCGAGAGGATGTAGGCGGTGCCCTCGAAGTTGGTGTGCGGGGTGATCGAGCCCGGCTTCACGACGACCTGACCGCGCTCGACGTCCTCGCGCTTGGTGCCGCGGAGCAGCAGACCACAGTTCTCGCCGGCCCATGCCTCGTCGAGCTGCTTGTGGAACATCTCGATACCGGTGACGGTCGTCTTCTGCGTCGGACGCAGACCCACGATCTCGACCTCGGAGTTGATTGCCAGGGTGCCACGCTCGGCGCGGCCCGTGACGACCGTGCCACGACCGGTGATCGTGAAGACGTCCTCGATGGGCATCAGGAACGGCTTGTCACGGTCACGCTCGGGGTCCGGCACGTTGTCGTCGACGGCCTGCATGAGGTCGAGGATCGACTGGACCCACTTCTCGTCGCCCTCGAGCGCCTTCAGCGCCGAGACCTGGATGACGGGAGCGTCGTCGCCGGGGAAGCCCTGAGCCGAGAGCAGCTCGCGGACCTCGAGCTCGACGAGCTCGAGGATCTCCTCGTCGTCGACCATGTCGCTCTTGTTCAGCGCGACCAGCAGGTACGGCACGCCGACCTGCTTGGCGAGCAGCACGTGCTCACGGGTCTGAGCCATCGGGCCGTCGGTGGCGGCGACCACGAGGATCGCGCCGTCCATCTGTGCGGCACCGGTGATCATGTTCTTGACGTAGTCGGCGTGGCCGGGGGCGTCGACGTGCGCGTAGTGGCGCTTCGGGGTCTCGTACTCGATGTGCGAGATGTTGATGGTGATACCGCGCTGACGCTCCTCGGGAGCCGAGTCGATCGTCGCGAAGTCACGCTGGACGTTCGTGTCGGACGGGTACTTGTCAGCAAGCACCTTCGAGATCGCGGCAGACAGCGTGGTCTTGCCGTGGTCGACGTGACCGATCGTTCCGATGTTGACGTGCGGCTTGGTCCGCTCGAACTTGGCCTTGGCCACTGGGTCCTCCTCAGGACGTTCGTGTAGAGATGGCCGGGCACTGGATTGTGACCGGCTCCCTACGGATTTCGGTTTCTCAGTTTAGTAGAGAGGGAATGTGAAGTTGTGGGGTACTCCTCCCGGGCCCCGCGTGCTTCGACACGCTCAGCGGGCGCAGAGCCCCGGGAGGAGCTGAAGGGCTTACTCGCCCTTGGTCTTCTGGATGATCTCGTCGGCGACGACGCGCGGAACCTCAGCGTAGCTGTCGAATTCCATCGCGTACACCGCACGGCCCGAGGTCTTCGACCGCAGGTCGCCGATGTAGCCGAACATCTCCGACAGCGGCACCGACGCGCGCACGACCTTGACGCCCTGAGCGTCCTCCATCGACTGGATCTGGCCACGACGCGAGTTCAGGTCGCCGATGACGTCGCCCATGTACTCCTCGGGGGTACGCACCTCGACCGCCATCAGCGGCTCGAGCAGCACCGGGTTGGCGCGGCGTGCGGCCTCCTTGAAGCCCATCGATCCGGCGATCTTGAACGCCATCTCCGAGGAGTCGACGTCGTGCGCAGCACCATCGACCAGCGTGGCCTTGACACCGACCATCGGGTATCCGGCCAGCACGCCGACGTTCATCGCGTCCTGGAAGCCGGCGTCCACCGAGGGGATGTACTCGCGCGGGATGCGACCACCGGTGACCGAGTTCACGAACTCGTAGGTCTTCTCGCCGTCGAGCTCGAGCGGCTCGATGTTGAACTGGATCTTCGCGAACTGACCCGATCCACCGGTCTGCTTCTTGTGCGTGTAGTCGTGCTTCTCGACGGCCTTCTTGATCGTCTCGCGGTAGGCCACCTGCGGCTTTCCGACGTTCGCCTCGACGCGGAATTCGCGCTTCATGCGGTCGACGAGGATGTCGAGGTGCAGCTCGCCCATGCCCTTGATGGTCGTCTGACCGGTCTCGGGGTTGAGCTCGGTGCGGAAGGTCGGGTCCTCTTCAGCGAGCTTCTGGATCGCGAGACCCAGCTTCTCCTGGTCGGCCTTCGTCTTCGGCTCGATCGCGACCTCGATGACGGGCTCGGGGAAGGTCATCGACTCGAGCACGACCGGGGCGGCCGGGTCGGCGAGGGTGTCACCGGTGGTGGTGTCCTTCAGGCCGATGACGGCGTAGATGTTGCCCGCTGTGAGCGAGTCGACCGGGTTCTCCTTGTTGGCGTGCATCTGGAAGATCTTCCCGATGCGCTCCTTCTTGCCCTTGGTCGAGTTGATGACGGCCGAGCCCGAGTCGAGGTGACCCGAGTACACGCGCACGTAGGTCAGGCGGCCGAAGAACGGGTGCACGGCGACCTTGAAGGCGAGCGCCGAGAACGGGTCGTTGGCGTCGGGGTGACGCTCGATGACCTTCTCCTCGTCCTTCGGGTCGTGCGCCTCGATGGCGCCCACGTCGAGCGGGTTCGGCAGGTAGTCGACGACGGCGTCCAGCATGGGCTGCACACCGCGGTTCTTGAACGCCGAGCCGCACAGCACGGGGTAGATCTCGTTCGCGACCACGAGCTTGCGGATCGCGCCCTTGATCTCGGCGACCGACAGCTCCTCGCCGCCGAAGAACTTCTCCAGCAGCGCGTCGTCGGTCTCGGCGACCGTCTCCAGCAGCTGCTGGCGGTACTCCTCGGCCTTGTCCTTGAGGTCGGCGGGGATCTCCTGCACCTCGTACGAGGCACCCATCGTCACGTCACCCTTGGAGTCGCCCTCCCAGACGAGTGCACGCATCTCGATGAGGTCGACCACGCCGATGAAGTCGCTCTCGGCGCCGATCGGCAGCTGAAGCACGAGCGGCTTCGCACCGAGACGGTTCACGATGGTGTCGACGGTGTAGTAGAAGTCGGCACCGAGCTTGTCCATCTTGTTGACGAAGCAGATGCGCGGGACGTTGTACTTGTCAGCCTGACGCCACACGGTCTCGGACTGGGGCTCGACGCCCTCCTTGCCGTCGAAGACGGCGACGGCGCCATCGAGCACGCGCAGCGAGCGCTCCACCTCGACGGTGAAGTCCACGTGGCCGGGGGTGTCGATGATGTTGATCTGGTTCTTGTTCCAGAAGCAGGTCACGGCGGCCGACGTGATCGTGATGCCGCGCTCCTTCTCCTGCTCCATCCAGTCCGTCGTCGAAGCGCCGTCGTGGGTCTCGCCGAGCTTGTGGTTGACACCCGTGTAGAACAGGATGCGCTCGGTGGTGGTGGTCTTTCCGGCATCGATGTGCGCCATGATGCCGATGTTGCGGACCTTGCTCAGGTCGGTGAGCACTTCTTGTGCCACGGGGGTTCCTCCGGGATGGTTCAGGAACGAACAGAGAGTGGGAGCGGATGCCGCAGGCGCGGCATCCGCTCAGCCCGTTACCAGCGGTAGTGGGCGAAGGCGCGGTTCGACTCGGCCATCTTGTGGGTGTCCTCGCGGCGCTTGACCGCGGCACCCAGGCCGTTCGAGGCGTCAAGGATCTCGTTCTGCAGACGCTCGGTCATCGTCTTCTCACGACGGCCCTTCGCGTAGCTGACCAGCCAGCGCAGCGCGAGGGTGTTCGCGCGGTGCGGCTTGACCTCGACGGGAACCTGGTAGGTCGATCCGCCGACGCGGCGGCTGCGGACCTCGAGGGTGGGGCGCACGTTGTCGAGCGCCTTCTTCAGGGTGGCGACGGCGTCCTGGCCGCTCTTGGCCTCGACGCCGCGGAGGGCGCCGTAGACGATCGACTCGGCGAGCGACTTCTTGCCGTCGACGAGGATCTTGTTCACGAGCGAGGTGACGATCGGTGCACCGTATACGGGGTCGTTGACGACCGGGCGCTTGGGAGCGGGGCCCTTACGAGGCATCTAACTCAACCCTTCTTCGCGCCGTAGCGGGAGCGACCCTGCTTACGGTTCTTGACAGCCTGGGTGTCGAGTGCACCGCGGACGATCTTGTAGCGGACACCGGGGAGGTCCTTGACACGACCACCGCGCACGAGCACCAGCGAGTGCTCCTGCAGGTTGTGGCCCTCACCGGGGATGTAAGCGGTGACCTCGGTGCCGTTGCGCAGCTTCACACGGGCGACCTTGCGCATCGCCGAGTTCGGCTTCTTGGGGGTGGTGGTGTACACACGGGTGCACACGCCGGCCTGCTGCGGGTTCGACTTCAGAGCGGGCGCCTTGGTCTTGGTGACCTTCGGCGAACGTCCCTTGCGAACCAACTGCTGAATAGTTGGCACGTTCTCTCCTCATAGTGCTGCACGGTGACAGCGTGATGGGTTTCACATCATGACCCACCGGCACGGCGGAATCGCCGCGCTTTTGGTGTGATGGGTATGCCGTGGGGGCTGACCGACGGTGTCGGAGCCCAGCATGAACGCACAGGCGTGCGCACATGAGATCAAGTGTAATCGCCCGTGCGCGTGGTGGTCAAATGATGCCGGATGCTGTGCTACGGGATATCCGGATCGAACGGCGAGTCGAGCGCCTCGCTCAGTTCGGCCAGCATGGCCTCGATCTGCGGCTCGACGTACCGCGATATCGCCGCCTGCACCTGCAGCCGGTGGCTCAGCAGCATCCCGCAGATCTCCCGCCCGACCATGTTCGCGTACTCGTCGGCCAGCGCCACCTCCTGGCGCAACGCGGCCTTGGCATCCTCGCTCAGCGGCGGCAGCGGCGGCAGCTCGGCCGCCGCGTCGTCGGCCATGCCGGCGACGGTGAACAGGAACGGCGCGCCGGGGACGGGATCCGGATCGAGGGGCATCCCCTCGTACTCCGGCTCAAGGCCCTCGGCGGGACGGTATCCGCGCGATCTGTTCCGATCGGCCTGCTGGTCGAGCTCGGCCTGCAGCATCGGCAGGTTGCGGGCGGTGTACTCGGCGACGGCCTGGTCGATGATCGACTTGATCCGCGTCGACAGCCCGTGCTGCACGCCGTGCGGGACGTTGGCGCCGATGCCTGCGGCCGACAGAATCGGCGATCCGAGACAGCGGCGGCACGGAGCCACGCGTCCGCGGTGCGTGGCGGGCGCCCACCGCGGCACCCACCGCAGCCAGGCCTCGACGGCCTGGCTCACCTGGGCATCCAGAGATCGCTCCACGAACACCAGCGTACGGCCGAGCACCGGAAGTGTGCGCAGTCAGGGCCGGATCCGCGCACCCCGGGCATCCTCATCCCTGCGCGTCGCGCTCCCACGGCCACCGCGGGGTGCCCCCACGCGCGCGCCGCAGCCCCACCGCGATCCATCCGGCGATCAGCGCGACCAGCAGCAGCACCAGGCTCGATCCGCGCACGACCAGCTGCGCGCCGGCGGCCGTGGCGTGCGCCAGGCCCGCGCCGCCGACCACCGCGCTCAACCACACGACGACGACGTGGGCGATGGCGGTCGCGACCGCGACGACAGCGACGCGGGCGAAGGGCGGATGCACGCGGCGAAGCAGCGAGGTCAGCAGCGCGGCGAAGACGGCGATCGCCCCCGCCATACCGACGATGCCGGGCCACAGCGTGAGTCCCTCGACCGAGATGATGTCGGTGTCGGTGAAATACGACAGCATGCCCAGACCGAGGATGCTGAAGGCGGCGAAGCAGACCGTGCCCACGACGGCGGCCACAGCGACGGAGACCCCCTCCGGCGGGGTGCCGTGGGGGTCTCCGGTGGTCATGCTGTCACCGTATCCGATGTCATCGCAGTGCGGCAGGGCCTGCCTCGAGCGTGCGCTCGTACTCGGCCTGCGCCTCGGCGTTGAGCTCCTTCTTGCGCGCTCCGCTGCGCGCCACCCAGGCGCCGAACCAGATCGTCAGCTCACGGGCGAAGATGAACGCCGCGATGGCCAGCGGCGCGAGCAGCTGCTGGTCGATGAGGTCGACGGCCTCGGTGGCCGTGAGGCGCCAGAACGGGGCCTGGAACAGCTGTCCGAGGATGTGGCCGCCGTAGGTCGCCGCTCCGACGAGCAGGCCGAAGATCACCCAATGCGCCCAGCGCCCGCGGTTGATGATCGCGCCCAGCAGCCAGAAGGCGATGAAGAACACCACGACCGGCACCCAGTACGCCCAGGTCGTCAGGGGCGCGATCAGCGAGTCGACCACGTTGTCGGCGGTGACGTCGCCCTCGATCGCGCCGACGCCGAGGATCGCCGCGAGGTAGAGGATGGCGAACGCGATCGCGGCGACGATGCCGATGGCGCCTGCGGCCGCCCGGTTACCGAGCTCGCGCGGCGGCTCGGGAGCCTGCACGAAGATCGGCTGCGGGGAGGCCGGCGGCGGGGCGATCGGCTCTGCGGGAACGACCTGGGTCTCGGCGGCGGCTGCGATACCCGCTGCCGGTGCGGCGTACGCGGAGTCGGCGTAGGCGGTGTCCGTGGACGCGTAGGCCGTGTCGGCCGCCGACGCCCCCGTCACGACGGCAGTGTCGTCCCCCTCGACGGCGACGGGGCCGGTGGAGTCGACGAATTCGTCTGCGGGGCCGACGGCCGCTGATGCGGCGAGCGGTTCGGCGTCGGGCTCGGTCGCAGGTCGGGCGTCACCGACCGGCTCATCGTCGACGGGCGACGAGGAGAACGTGCCGGGGTGGTCGCGCTCGGCGGCGGCGAACGCCGCCATGTCGGCGTCGACGGCATCCGCGGCGTCTGCTGTGCCGTCGGGGTCGGATGCCCCGGATTCGGGCACGCCGGGGCCGGGCACGTCGTCACGGGCCGCTGCTGCGGCGTCGAGTCCCTCGTTGGCGCTGCCGACGACGTCATCGACGTCGTCGGACGGCTTGTTCTGGGGAACCTCGGGGTCGCTCATGGTGCCGCCTCTCGTGGATTGGTCCAGTGCGAGGGTAACGCTCCCGCGAAGTGCAGTGCCGCAGGCGTGCCGACGTGTCGTCGGACGGCATTCGCGGACGCCCTCAGCCCGGGGGCACCGTGCCGTCGAGCAGGTGCCCCACCACGACCAGCAGACCGGGTCCCGCCGGCAGCGACAGCCACAGCAGTGCGGCCACGACAGCGGCGCACAGGATGCCGACGATCCAGCTGATCGCGCGATTGCGCCCTCCGACACGAGCCGACATGCCCATACCGTACGCCACGCTGTGCTCCGCATGCGGCATCACCGCGTCGTGTTGCGCGCCGGCATGTGCGTCCGGTCGCACCTGCTGCACTTTCCTGCATCTGCGGCATTGATCGATGCCGCAGATGCAGGAATGTGGCGCAGACTCGAGCGCGGGGCGCGGGAAGGCTCAGTCCCAGCCGAGGCGCCGCGCCACTGCCTGTGCGGCGCGGGTCGGGAACTCGTCCCACCCGGGCTGCAGCCTCAGCAGCAGCGCGTAGACCTCCCGTGCGGCCTCCTCCTCCGGACGCGCGACGGCGGCTGCGATGCGCTCGCCCCAGACGGGATGCTCGCGCTCGAAGCGGCGCACCGGATCGTTCACGTCTCGGAGTGCGGTGGACTCCCCCGGGGCGCGCCCGCGGATCGCGCGCACGAGGTGGTTCACCGCCCACTGGCGGATGAATGCCCCGCCGTTCAGGCGCTCGCCCCGCCGCACCCGGCCGACCCCGATCAGCAGCTTCACGAGCACCAGGCGCGCGTCGTTCTGCGGATCGAACCCGTCTGCTGCCCGCGCACGCGCCTGCGCGCTCCGGACGAGCGTCGCCGCCGTGCCCGCAGCGTCGTCGACGACCACCGTCGCCTCGGCTGCGACCGCACCGGCCAGCTCCGCAGCATCCGACATCGCGAATTCGAAGACGTGACCGTCGTCGTACACGGCGACGAAACCGATCTCTCCCTCACGGGCGGTCAGCACGATGCGGTCCTGGTCGGGCAGCCAGGAGAGGTCGGGGCGCAGCCGGGCGCCCCTCCCCTCGGCCGTCATCGCGAAGAAGTCATGATCCGACCACTCGTCGCGGCGCAGCCGCGCGTCATCCGACGCGGAGCCGAGCAGCACCAACCCGACCAGGTCCTCGTGCGAGCGCACTCCGTCGGCCAGGCCGCGGCTGAGCGCCTCGTAGCGCTCCGGCTGAGCCATGCGCTCAGCCCTCGCTCGGCAGCAGCACGCCCGGCAGGCTCCAGGCCGCGAACGCCGGACCCTCGGCCGCCAGCATGACGGCACCGTCGGATGCCACGGCGAGCGTCGCATCCCCGACCAGCTCCTGCGCCGCAGCCGCACCCGACAGCGCGCCGGGGAGGAGTTCGACATCCGCTCCCCCGCGCGTCGCGAGCACCAGCACGCTCTCGTCGGCACCCTCGCGCACGAACACCAGCGTCTCGTCGTCGACGTGCAGCCAGCGCATGCCGCCGGCGCCGAGCACGGGATGCGCGCGACGCAATCCCACGAGATCGCGGTACAGCGCCAGGCGCTCGGCGACGGGGACATCCGACTCCGAGCCCCACGGCATCGGCGTGCGGCTGGCCTCGCCGTCCGCACCCACGAGGCCGAATTCGTCGCCCGCGAACACCACGGGCAGGCCGGGCAGCGTCATCGAGAGCCCGACCGCGACCGGCACCGTGCCCGGTGCCGCGTTCGTCGCGAACCGCCCGGTGTCGTGGGTGTCCAGCGGCTGCATGTTGCCCAGTCGCACCCGCCACGGGATGCCCGCGGTGAACCGCACCACCGCGTCGGCGACATCGCGCGCCGTGTACTTCGGGATGCCGCCGATCGGCTGCCCGAAGAACCACGGCTCGGTGCGCTCCTCGCCCTCGGCGGTCAGGTACGGCGCGCCATCGGGCTCGCTCAGCCAACCCCAGACCGGTCGGGTGAACGAGGGGTACGTCATGGCGCCGTGCCAGCCATCGCCCTGCAGATCGCTGATCGCGTCGTTCGTGGACTCGCCGAGCAGGATGGCATCGGGGTTGATGCGCAGCATCGTCTCGCGGAAGAGCTGCCGCACCTCGGCGTTCAGGTCGACATCACCGAGGCGTCCGGTCATGTTGGCCACGTCGATGCGCCAGCCGTCGATGGAGTACGGCGGCTTCAGCCACTTCGCGACGACCGAGTCGTCGCCGCTGACGAACCGCTCGCGCAGCTGCTCGGATGACCAGTCGAACTTCGGCAGCGTGGGCGTTCCCAGCCATGACTCGTAGTGCGTGTTGCCGTCGTCGGTGAAGTAGTAGAAGTCCTCGGTTTCGGCACCGGGGTTGCCGAGCGCCGCCTGGAACCACTCGTGGCGGTCGCCGGAGTGGTTGCTGGTGAGATCACCGATGACGCGGATGCCCCGCGCGTGCGCCTCTTCGATGAGCCGGATGTAGGCCTCATCGCCGCCGAGCAGGGGATCGACGGCATCGAAGCTCGACGCGTCGTAGCGGTGGTTGGACGCCGCCGGGAAGACCGGGGTCAGGTAGAGCAGGTTCACCCCGAGCTCGACCAGGTGATCGAGGTGCTCGATGATGCCGGGGATGTCTCCGCCGTAGAACTGCTGCGAGCGTCCGGGCATCACCGGGTCGACCGGGTCGTCCCACGCGGTGGGGATCGCCCAGTCGGGCGTCGGGTGGCTGTCGGCCTGCGCCGAGCGCGCGAACCGGTCGGGGAACACCTGATACATCACCGACTCGTGCAGCCAGGCGGGAGGTGCGGGGTTCGCGACCAGTGCGAAGTCCTCGGCGTCGAGAGTCTCGCCGCCGTGCAGGCCGCTCTGGTTCAGCCACAGTACGGTGCCGTCCTCGTGCACGAGCACGAACCGGTAGCCGTGGCGGGGGTTGCGGACGGTGATGGGAGCCTGCCACCAGTCCCATCCGTCGGCGGAGCCGACCAGCGCCGCCTCGGTCCACTCCGGCTCGTGGTCGGGGTTGGAGCGGGTGCGCACAGCGCGCAGCGGACCGTAGCCGGCGGGTACGCGCAGGCGCACGGTGACGACCTCGCCGATCGTGGGCGCGTCGTTCGAGACGTACAGCGGTGAGCCGTCGTGGTGCGGAAGAAGAACGGACATGTCATGGCCTTTCAGACAGCGGCGGTTACCCGCCGGATTCGACGTGGTTGCACAGCGCGCGGCCATGACAGAGCCCTCTGATTGTGGTTCTGGTCTTCAGTTGTGGATTCTGGCAAGAATGGCGCGCTCAGCGCCTCGATTCGAGGTGGATCGCGGCGGCGGTGCGGCCGTCGAGCTCGAACACGGCTTCTCCCCCGTCGACGGTGAAGGCCGCGCCCTGGCATCCGCCATCGGTGAGAGCCGCGCGACCTCCCGAGACGACGTCGCAGTACTCCCCGTCCGGCAGCCCGGTCGGGATCGTCACCGTCTCGGCGGCGTGCCCGGCGTTGACCGCGACGATGCCGCGGGCATCGCGCTCGAAGGCGTACGCGTCGCCCTGCTCGACCCCCGGCAGACGCGGGGCCTCGCCGACGGCCTCGCGGAACGCGAGCATGCCGCCGATCGCCGGCCAGCTCTGGATGCACGTGCGCTCGCCGTCCTCGGCGGGCACGGTCGCGTTCTCGACGACGGGCGCGCAGGATGCCGGGAGCGCGCGGCCCTCAGCATCCGCCGGCGCTCCGGCATCTCGATCCGAGAACGTGTAGCCGGAGTACACGACGGGGGTGCCATAATCGTCGCCCAGCAGCAGGACGTTGGCGAGCAGGTACAGCTCCGGCATCTTGGCCGTCACCTTCGCCTCGCCGCGCTCGGTGTCGTGGTTGTCGACGAACACGATCGCAGCGTCGGATGCCACGTGCAGGGGTCGCGGATCGGCGAGCTCCGGGTCGGTCCACACGCCCGAGCGCAGCGGCTGGACGAGATCGCGAGCGTAACTGAACTCGAACACCTCGCCGAAGGCGGTGTACTCCTCGGGCTCGATCGGCTCGCCGGCCCCGCGGATCACCTCGCTGAGGATGCGCGTGCCCTCGGGGAGCACGGCGACGATCGCCGCGACGTCATCGGCCGGCATGTGCTTGGCCGCGTCGATGCGGAACCCGGCGACGCCGAGCGAGAGCAGGTCTTCGAGGTAGGCGACGATCTGCCCCTGCACCTGCGGGGACGCGGTGTCGAGGTCGGCGAGGTTCACCAGCTCGCAGGTCTGCACCTGCTCGCGCGATGAATAGTCCTGGATGTCGTCGTCGCCGGTGAGTCCGCAGTGGTGGAAGTCCTCGGGCCCGTAGAGCCCCGGGTAGGAGTAGTGCTCGTAGGCGCTTCCCGCCGTGCCCGTGCCGGGCTGATCCTGCCCAGTCATGTGGTTGATCACCGCGTCGGCGATGACGTCGACGCCGGCGGCGCGGCAGCGCTGCACCATGTCGGCGAACTCCGCCCTCGTGCCCAGCCGCGACTCGATCTGATGACTCACCGGCTGGTACGAGGTCCACCATTGAGCGCCCTGGATGTGCTCGTTCGGCGGCGAGGTGAGCACCCAGGAGAACCCTGCCGGGCCGAGGGTCTGCTCGCACTCGGCGGCGACGGACGTCCACGGCAGCTGGAAGAGCTGGATGCCCGCACCGGGGGCCTCGCCGAGCGCGGCCGGCTGCTCCGCAGCATCCGACGTGGCATCCGACCCGCCCTCCCGCGGACCCGCAGGGGCGCACCCGGCCAGCAGCAGCGCGGCCGTCGCGACGGCCGCGGCGAGGCTCGCGGCCACTCGGCGACGGTCTCGCGCCCGCTTCGCCGGCATCCGCTACTTCACGCTTCCTGCGGTCAGACCGCCGACGATGTACTTCTGCAGGGCGAGGAACAGCGCAACCGGCAGGATGGCGGCCAGCACCGCGCCGGCGGCGAAGACACTCCAGTTCTTCGAGAACTCGTCCGAGACGAACTTGTACAGTCCCACGGCGAGGGTCTGCTTGTCGGGGTCGATCAGGATGACGCTGGCCAGCACGAACTCGCTGCTCGTGCCGATGAAGCTCAGCAGTCCGACCACCGCGAGGATCGGCGCGACCAGACGCAGGATGATCGTGAAGAAGATGCGGGCGTGACCGGCGCCGTCGATCTTCGCGGCCTCATCGATGGATGCCGGGACGGTGTTGAAGAACCCGTACATCAGGTAGGTGTTCGCCCCCAGCGCACCGCCGAGGTAGACCATGATCAGACCGATCTGCGTGTTCAGGCCGATCGCGGGGAAGATGTCGCTGATGGTCACCATGATCAGGAAGATGGCGACCATCGCGAGCATCTGCGGGAACATCTGCACGACCAGCAGTGCGGTCAGGCTGAACCGACGGCCCGTGAACCGCATGCGCGAGAACGAGTAGGCGGCGAGCGCGCCGAGCAGCACGGTGAACAGCGCGGTGATCAGGCCGATCACCAGCGTGTTCATGAACCAGGCGGCATACGGATGACGATCGCTGCCGAACAGTTCGA
Source organism: Microbacterium bandirmense (assembly GCF_037204185.1). Lineage (NCBI taxonomy): Bacteria > Bacillati > Actinomycetota > Actinomycetes > Micrococcales > Microbacteriaceae > Microbacterium > Microbacterium bandirmense. The sequence goes on from NZ_JBBDGM010000007.1 coordinate 56,710, forward strand.
CGTAGCTGTCGAGGCTGATCTGGCTGAACAGCGAGTTGGCTGTGAGCAGCGTGCCGCCGGGGTTCAGCGACGCGCTGAACACGTACAGCAGCGGGAACAGCGCGAACACCGTGGCGACGATGCCGACGAGGTGGCGCCAGCCCGTCTCACGGAAGTACTTGCGGAACGGGCGGCGGGGCTCGCGCGCTTCGCCGGGTGTGCCGGCGCCCGCCGTGACGATGGCCGAGGTGGTGGGTTCGGTGGTCTGCGAGGTGCTCATGTCAGTTCAGATCCTCCAGGGCCTTGGTGCGGCGGAACGCGATGACCGAGATGGTCGCCACCAGGATGAAGATGATGATCGAGAAGGCGCTCGCGAGTCCGTAGTCGGACGTCGAGCCCACGAACGCGACCTTGTAGACCATCGTGATGAGGATGTCGGTGGCGCCGACGTTCACCCCCGCGGTGACGTCGCGCGGACCGCCGCCGGTGAGCATGTAGATCAGGCTGAAATTGTTGAAGTTGAACGCGAACGACGAGATCAGCAGCGGCGCGACCGCGACGAACAGCAGCGGCAGCTTGATGCTGCGGAAGATCTGCCAGGCGTTCGCGCCGTCGACGCGCGCGGCCTCCTGCACATCATCCGGGATGGATTGCAGGGCGCCCGTGCAGATCAGGAACATGTACGGGAAGCCGAGCCACAGGTTCACCAGGATGATGCTGAACTTCGCCAGCCATTCATTGGTGAGCCAGGGTATGTCGGCGCCGCCGAAGAGCACGACGTTGAGGAAGCCGAACTCCTGGTTCATCATTCCCGCCCACACCAGCGCGGACAGGAATCCGGGGAAGGCGTACGGCAGGATCATCAGCACCCGGTAGTACTTCTTCGACTTCATGCGCGGGTCGTTGAACACGATCGCGAGGAAGAGCCCGAGCGCGAAGCAGGTGAACACCGACAGGAACGCGAAGACGAACGTCCAGATCAGCACCGAGACGAAGGGCGCGCGGATGGATTCCTCGCTGAAGGCGCGGGTGAAGTTGTCGAAGCCGACCACGATCTTCCAGCCGGGCGTGAGCTCGGTGCCGTCCGCGGCGGTGAACGCGCCGGTTCCGATGTCCGAGTAGACGACGCCGGTACGGGTGTCGGTCATGGTGCCGGCGGCTTCGTCGTACTCGAGCGCCGAGGTGTACACATAGGCGCGCGATCCGTCCGGGGTGCGCAGGGCACCGTCGTTCGGGTCGTCACTGATCGGCACCGACATGTCGGCGATCTGCGACTGGTTCGCGACGATGTCGCCGAAGCTCAGGGCCGTGTAGCCGTCGAGGCCGACGGCCTTGTCGCCGTCCATCTCGGCGCCGTCGACCTGCTCCAGAGGCCGGTCGGTGCCACCGACGGCGACGTCGCCGTCCGGGGCGGTCACCAGGAAGGAGAACTCCCCGAGCTGCTCGAGCACGGTGAGCTCGTAGGCGGGCGAGTCCGGAACGCGCTCCTGCGCGGAGAGCATCAGTGCGTTGACCGCGCTGTCCTTGTCGCTGTTGTGTCCGGTGCCGTAGTTCGTGAACGCGACGTAGCCCGTGTAGAGAGCGGCGAACACCTGGAAGACGAACAGGAACACCAGCCCTGGCATGAGGTACTTGGCCGGAAGCCTGCCGCGACTGAAGTAGATCCAGACGGCCAGCGCCGCCACAGCGACGACGATGACGGCCACCACCCACTGGCCGGTGCGCGAGAGCACGAGACCGGCGTACAGGGCCAGCGCCAGGATCAGGCCGAGCAGCACCACCTTGACCAGCAGCAGGGCCCAGCCGCCGCCGGCGGCTTCGGCGATGCGCGCTGCCCGGCGCTGGCGCGCGGTGGGCGTCACGGTTTCGGTGTCGTGATCATCAACGATCGTCATCGGCGTTCCTCAGCGATGTCAGTGGATTCGGTGCAGGCGGGGACGGAGCGGGACGGCATCCCTGTGGTGCCGTCCCGCCCCGTTCGGACTACTCGCTGATCGCGCCCTGGATGTCGGTCGCCATCTTGTCCCAGAGTGCGACGGGGTCGCCTCCGGTGCCGTTGATGATGGCAGCCTGGGTGACGCCCCAGTACTGCCAGACCGCACCCATCTCGGGGATGCTCGGCATCGGCACGGCGTTCGCGCCGACCTCACCGAAGCCGGCGGTGATCGGGTCGCCGTCGACGGCTGCCTCGAAGGCGCTCGTCAGTGCGGGAGCACGACCGCCGACCTCGTAGAGGGCGGTCTGCACGTCGTCCGAGCCGATGTAGTTCAGCAGGAACTCGTTGGCGGCGAGCTTGTTCTCGCTCTCGGCGCTGAGGAAGAAGCCCTGCACGCCGGCGAACGGCTGTGCGTCCTGGCCACCGGCGGAGGGGATCGGGTCGACGGCGATGTTCAGTCCTGCGTCGACGGCCGCGGGCGCGTTCCACGGACCGGTGAGGAAGAAGGGCGACTTGCCGGCGATGAAGTTCTCCTTGGCGAGGTCACCGGTGATGTTGGTGTTCAGCACGCCGGCCTCGCCCTGCGCGGCGAGCCAGGTGGCGAAGCTCTGGCCGCCCTCGTTGCCGATCTGCAGGTCCTCGGCGTTGTAGCTGCCGTCGTCGTTCTGCCCGAACACGGGGGCTCCGAACGAGGTCTGGAACGGGTACAGGTGGTACGGGTCGGATGCCTCGGGGTCGAGCCCCACGAGGAAGGGGTACTCGGTGCCGGCGGCCTTGCCCTTGGCGATCATATCGTCGAAGTCGGTGGGAGCCTCGGCGACGAGGTCGGTGTTGCGCAGCAGGCCGATGTTCTCGACCGCGTAGGGAACGCCGTACACCTGACCGTCGTAGCTGAACGCGTCGAGGGCGACCTGCTCGAACTCACCGGCGCGGTCGCCGAGCTCGACGGGTGCTGCCACTCCGTTGGAGACGAGGATGCCGAGCCAGTCGTGTGCGCCGACGACCACGTCGGGGCCCTTGCCGGTCGGAGCCTGCTGGACGAACTGGTCGCGGATCTCGCCGAACTCCTTCTGTACGAGCGACACCTTCACACCGGTGTCAGCGGTGAAGTCCTCGGCCGCGGCTTCGAGGACGTCAGCGCGGTCGGCGTCGACCCAGACAGTGATCTGGCCGGAGAAGTCGGCCTCGCTTCCGGAAGCATCCTCTTCGGGAGTGCTGGATGCGCAGCCGGTGAGGACTACTGCTGTTGTCGCGGCGATCGCGCCGAACGCGAGGATGTTCCTCAAGTTCACCTTCATTGGTGTGCCTCTCTTGATGCGGGACCTGCAGGACTGCAAGCGCTTACAGTATGCATGGCGGACGGCGCCCTGTGCAACGTTCGACCGCACCGATATCAAGCCGTAACCGCCGTCGATCCACAAGAGATGCATGGAAGCGCTTCCATGGGTCGCGGGCTGGCTACACTGCCTGTATGGCTGACAGCTCTTTCGACATCGTCTCCAAGGTCGACCACCAGGAGGCCGAGAACGCACTGAACCAGGCCCGCAAGGAGGTCGAGCAGCGCTACGACTTCAAGGGCACCGATGCGTCTATCGCGTGGAGCGGCGAGCAGATCCTCATCAAGGCGAATTCCGAGGAGCGCGCGAAGGCTGTACTGGACGTGTTCCAGTCGAAGCTCATCAAGCGCGGCATCTCACTGAAGAGCCTCGACACCGGCGAACCGTTCGCCAGCGGCAAGGAGTTCCGCATCGTCTCGTCGCTCAAGGACGGCATCTCCAGCGAGAACGCGAAGAAGATCAGCAAGATCATCCGCGACGAGGGCCCCAAGGGCGTGAAGAGCCAGATCCAGGGCGACGAACTGCGTGTGCAGTCCAAGAGCCGCGACGACCTGCAGGCGGTGATCGCCCTGCTCAAGGGCAGCGACCTCGAGGTCGACCTGCAGTTCGTCAACTACCGCTGACGCACCACACGCTCTCGCCCGACGCTTGCCCTCCGGGGAATCAACGCGGGTAGAATACCGGTACGCGGCTGTATGGGGCAGCCGTGTACTGCCGTGGCCTGCTGTGGCAGTGGGTAGCGCCCGCCGTGAGGCGTGCATTGGGGAGCGTACATGGTCGACGTCGAACGACAGCAGCCACCGGGGATCACGCAGCGCAAACAACTGCTGGCCGAAGGACTCTTCCAGCTCATCGGCGGTCGGATCGTCGACGGTGTCCTGGCACCCGGCATGCGGATCCGCGACAGCGAACTGGCCGCCGAGCTCAATGTCTCGCGCACGCCGGTGCGCGAGGCGCTGCAGCGCCTCGAACGCATCGGCCTGGTCATCATGTACCCCAGCCGCTACACCGAGGTGAGCGCCATCACGCCTGAGTCAGAGCTGGTCGCACACGAGTTCGCGGGACTGCAGGCCGGCATCATCGTGCGCCTGTCGTGCCCGCGGCTGACGGAGGACGAGCTCGACACCGTCTCCGCCATGATCGCCGAGATCGCTGGAGCCGTCGACGAGCCGGATGCGTGCTCGCGCGCACGCGGCGCCGTCATCGGGTATCTGGCGGCACGCACGGGCAATCCGCTGCAGCAGGCGCTCGTCGATGAGGCGAGTCTCGCGCTCGCCCGCGCGCTGCGCACCTTCGAGATCACCCGCGCCCACCGGCCCCGTGTGATCACCGGGTGCGCCGACCTCGTCGCCGCCCTGCGCCGTCGCGACGCGGATGCCGCCGAACGCGCCTGCCGCGCGATCTACGGCGTCTGAGCCCAGCCGTCCACCCAGCGTCCCAGCCGGACGTAGGCCTCATCGCGGGCATCCCGTGCTGAGAGGAACACGTCGTGCAGTGCGCCATCGATCCGCTCGACCGTCACCGACGATCCCAGCTTCACCGCCGCCCGAGCGATGTCATCGACGACGAGGACGCTGTCGGCACGCGTCAGCTCGGGCGACCATCTGGTGGGAACGACCGAGCGCTGCGAGAGCAGCACGCACGTCGGCACCGTGATCCCCAGCCCCCGTGAGACGGCGGCATGACCCGCGAACACCGCGCGCAGCCACGCCGCGTGCACGAGCATCGCCTTCTCCGGACGCCAGGCCGGATTCGTCTCGACGGGATCATCGGGATCGGCGACCTCGCGCTGCGCCCGGCTGTAGAAGCCGAGGTCCACTTGCGGGGCGGCGTCCATCGGCCACAGTCGCGCCTGAAGCTCCACCACCGGCGTGATCGCCGAGCGGGCCGCCGCGAGCTGGAACTCGAGCCAGGGCGAGTTCAGGATGATCGCGGCCGCCTGGTCGGGATGCCGCGATGCCCACAGGCTCAGGATCAACCCGCCCGTGGAATGCCCGAACAGCACCAGGCGCCGACCGGTGGCATCCCCCCGCGCCGCGAGCGCGGCGGCGATGTCGGCGTCGTACTCGGCGAGGTCGGTGATGTACCCCGGCGTCTGCCCCGGCCGCAGGCTGCGGCCGTACTTGCGCAGGTCGAGGGCATAGAAACGGGCGCCACGACCGGCCCAGAACCGGGCGAGCCTCTTGTGGAAGAAGTAGTCCGACCAGCCGTGCACGTACAGCACGTCGACGTCGGCGAGCGGTCGGCGATCACGACCCCACCGCATCGGATGCCACCATGGCGCCCGCTCCGGGAGCAGGCGCACCACGGTCGCGACGATCTCGCCCTCGGAATCGTCGCCGAGTGGCAGCGTCTGCTGCTCGAAACCGTCACCGAGGACATCCGGTGTCCACTCCCCCATGGTGACCACCCTATCCAGCCCTTCGACAGGCTCAGGGACCCCCTCGCCAGGCTCAGGGACGATCACTCCGCGCGCGAGACCCGCACCATCTCGTCACGCGGCACGACCTTCACGCGCGCCCGCTCCTGGGCCGCCCCCAGCTCGATCTCGTGCTCGTCCAGACGGTGCCAGCCGTCGAGATCGGTCCATTTCACGCCACGCTCGGCGAGAAGTGCCGGGATCGCGTCGTCGGAGGTGTTCTCCGGCTGCCACCACGAGCCCTGGTCGTTGATCAGATGACGCACGGTCTCCATGGCATCCGACTTGGTGTGACCGATCAGGCCCACCGGTCCCCGCTTGATCCAGCCGGTGGCGTAGATGCCGGGCACGCGCTGGTTCGACTTGGCCTCGAGCACCTGACCCTCGCGGTTGGGGATCACACCGTGCTTCTTGTCGAAGGGCACCCCTGGAAGCGGCGACCCGAAGTAGCCGACCGCGCGGTACAGACCCTGCATCGGGATCTCACGCAGCTCGCCCGTGCCCACGGCTCCCCCGGCGCCGTCGGACTTCGTGCGCTCGTACACGAGGGCGGCGACACGGCCGTTCTCGTCGGTGCGCACCTCGACGGGGCGCGCCCAGAAGTGCAGGTGCAGGCGGCGGGACGCCGTACCGCCGGCGTTGTTCACGGAGTCGAGCTTGCGCCACGACTGCATGATGCGGTCCATCACCATGACCTGCTTGTTGCTGGCCACCGCCTGCCGCGAGGCCTCGTCGTAGTCGAAGTCCTCGTCGTAGACGACCATGTCGACGTCGCGCAGCTCACCGAGCTCGCGCAGCTCGAGCGGGGTGAACTTCACCTGCGCAGGGCCCCGACGGCCGAAGATGTGCACGTCGGTGACGGCGCTCTTCTTCAGTCCCTGGTACACGTTGTCGGGCACCTCGGTGACCAGCAGGTCGTCGGCGTGCTTGGCGAGCATGCGCGACACGTCGAGTGCGACGTTGCCGTTGCCGATGACGCCGACCGACGCGGCGTCCAGGGACCAGTCGCGCGGCACATCGGGATGACCGTCGAACCAGCTGACGTACTCGGCGGCGCCGTACGAGCCCTCGGCGTCGATCCCGGGGATGTCGAGGGACGTGTCGCGCACCGCGCCGGTGGCGAAGATCACGGCGTTGTAGTGGCGCTTGAGGTCGTCGAGCGTGATGTCCTCGCCGAAGCGCACGTTGCCGAAGATGCGGATGTCCCCGCGATCGAGAACGTCGCGCAGCGCGTTGACAATGCCCTTGATGCGCGGGTGGTCGGGGGCGACGCCATAGCGAACCAGACCGTAGGGGGCGGGGAGCTGCTCGAACAGGTCGATGGAGACATCGAACTTGCGCTCCGCCTTGAGCAGGATGTCGGCGGCGTAGATGCCCGCCGGTCCTGCCCCGACGATGGCCAGCTTGAGCTTCGTCATGGGGTTCCTTCCGTCAGCTGCTGCGATCAGCGAGAGTCTGCGCGAACCGGGTCAGCGCTTCGCGCACGGTGCCGGTGGGCAGCGGCGCCAGCACGGCGATCGCGTCTGAGGTCCAGGTGCGCGCCAGATCGAGGGTCTGGGCGGTGGCCGCGTTGTCGCGCAGTTCGGCGAGCGGGCCGTCGAGCAGCTCCGGATCGGCGCCGTCGGCGATGCGGGCGACACCCTCGTCGATGCGGCGCGCGAGATCGACGTCCGCTGCCGCGGTGGAGGTCTTCAGCAGCAGTGACGGCATGGTCGGTACCCCGGCACGCAGATCTGTGCCTGGTACCTTGCCGGTCTCCTCGGCATCGGCAGACAGGTCGATGACATCGTCGAGCAGCTGGAAGGCCACGCCGACCTTCTCGCCGTACACGCGCAACGGCTCCTCGTAGTCGACCGGGGCGTTCGAGAAGATCACGCCACCCTGCGTGGCCGCGGCGATCAGCGACCCCGTCTTGTCGGCGAGCACCTGCAGGTAGAACTCGATCGGATCGTCGCCCGGCTGCGCGCCGACGGTCTCATGCAGCTGTCCGAGCACGAGCCGCTCGAACGTGTCGGCCTGAAGGCGCATGGCGCGATCGCCGTAGCGCGACATGATCTGGCTTGCGCGGGAGAACAGGATGTCGCCGGTGAGGATGGCGACGTTGTTGCCCCATACGGCGTGCGCGGCAGGAACGCCGCGTCGGGTATCGGCGCCGTCCATGACGTCGTCATGGTAGAGCGAGCCGAGATGAGTGATCTCGAGGGCTGTCGCGACGTCGATGACGGGCCGGATGTTGCCGTCGCCGAGCTGTGCAGTCAGCAGGGTAAGCACGGGGCGGATGCGCTTGCCACCCGCCTCGTAGAGGTACCGCGCCGCAGCATCCGCGATCGGGTCGGCGACCTTGACCTCCTCGGCCAGCGAGGCCTCGACCAGCTCCAGCCCGTCTTCGATGCGGGCGGCGACGCGCCGACCTGCGGTGCCGAGGAAGACGCGGTCGCTGAAGCCCAGACGGCTCGCTAGGCGCGTGCCCGGGGAAGCGGGGCTCGAAGTCACGAGTTCAACCCTACCTGCGGGCGGTTCAGGCGAGCGCATCGACGAGCGGCCGGAACTTCACACGGGTCTCGAGCAGCTCCGACTCCGGGTCGCTGCCGGCGACGATGCCCGCGCCGGCATATGCGGTCACCCGCCGTGCACCGGAGGCCTCGTCGGGGGCATCCGAGAACTGCGCGCAGCGCAGCGCGATCGCCCACTCGCCGTCGCCGGATGCGTCGATCCACCCCACCGGACCCGCATAGCGGCCACGGTCGAACGGCTCGATGCGCGCGATCGCGGCGACGGCGACATCGGTCGGAGTGCCGGCCACCGCAGCGGTCGGATGCAGCGCACCGACAAGGTCGAGCGACGAGGCGCCGTCGGTGAGATCGCCCTCGACGTCGGTTGCGAGGTGGAACAGATTCGGCAGCTCGAGGATGAACGGATCGCCGCTGGTCTCGAGTGCGCGCGTGTGCGGACGCAGCGACGTCAGCACGCTCTGCACGGCGAAGTCGTGCTCGGCGACGTCCTTCGCGCTGGCGGCCAGAGCGGCGGATGCCGTGGCATCCTCTTCCGGATCGGCGCCGCGCGCGGCGGTGCCGGCGAGAACCCGCGCGGTCACGATGCGCTCGTGCGCGGTGACCAGCGTCTCCGGGCTCGCGCCGATCAGTCCGTCGACGGCAAAGGTCCAGGTGTCGGGGTAGCCCGTGGCGAGGGCGCGCACCAGGCGGCGCAGATCGGCGTCGCCGGGGACGGTGCCGGTGAGATCGCGCGCGAGCACGACCTTGCTGTACTCACCGTCGGCGATCTCGTCGAGGGCGAGGCGCACAGCATCCTGATACCCCTGCGGGGTCTGCGCGCCCGGCCCGACGCGTCCGGCCCAGTGCGGCCCGTATGCGGTGGGCACGGCGAGCGGCTCGGCCTCGGCGTCCACGGGATGGATGCGGGTGATCCAGCTGCGCCCGTCCCGTCGGCCGATCACGGTCTGCGGCACGACGAGCACGCTGTCGGCGCGTGAGCCCTCGTCGAAGACGAGGACCCCGAAGCCCACCAGACCGGTGCCGGGCAGGGCGAGCGGATCGTCGATCTCAGCATCCGCCGCGATCGCGCGCCAGGCGTCGGCGATGATGTCGCTGCGCAGCCGCTGCTGCCCCGCCGGGATGCGGATCGACGCCGCGATCCCGTCGCCGGCGGCCACGATCCCCTCGCCACGGCGCAGCCATGCCAGCGGCCGGGTGGCGGAGGTGTGTGCCAGCAGGTCGTCGACGGGTGGGATCTCGCGGGTCTGCGCGACCAGACGGATGCTGCTCACGGTGCCAGTTTAGTGGGCGGCGGCGCGGCGCCGACCGCGCCGCTCACAGCCCCAGGGCGTGCAGGCGGTCGAGCCAGGCGTCGGCCGTGGCGTCGTCGAAGGGCGGATGCTGTGCGCGCACCTGCTGCTCGAGCTCGAGGGCCACCGCCTCGAGATGATCCATGACCTCGACCGGGTAACCGAAGCGCAGGCTGTGCTCGGCCCACTCGTCGCGGTCGTCGACGTACGTGCCCTGCTCGTTGACTCTGCGCACGACATCGAGGTCCATGTCGATGCCGGTCACCTCGCGCGGGCCCGTCCACCGCAGGTCCCACGCCAGGTCGATGTAGATCCGCAGCGCGCGGGGATGGTTCCGGTGCACGGTGAGGGCGTAGTCGGAGCGGCCGACGGGGATCAGCGTGACATTCGGAGTCTCGGCGACGAACTCGTAACCGGGTCGCACGCTGTTCCACCCGACCGGCTGGCCGAGCCAATCGCCCCAGTCATCGCTGCCGAGGTACACGCAGTCGCCACCCCAATGCTGGGAGCCGTCCCACTTGCGCCACCGCATGGTCATCACGGTTCCGGGCTCTGGTCGCTGCGCACTCACCCCGGGAGTCTACGGGGCGGCCGCGTGCGCCTGCCGCGGGATTGTGCGCTTCGCGCGGACGGATATCCGGATTCGGTCCGCGGGAGGCGCACTTCTCCGCGCGAAGCGCACAGCATCCGCCGCCGTAGGATCGAGTCATGACCCCGTCGAACCGCGCCGACCTCGGCAAGGACCCCTCACACGTCAGCGGCATGTTCGATCAGGTCGCCAAGGGCTACGACCGCACGAACACCGTGATGACGCTGGGCAACGACGCGCTGTGGCGCGCGGCGACCACACGTGCCGTGGCGCCGAAGCGGGGGGAGCGGATCCTCGACCTCGCCGCGGGTACCGCGTCGTCGTCGGCGTCGCTGGCCGGCAGCGGCGCACAGGTCGTCGCAGCCGACTTCTCGCCGGGGATGCTGGCCGAGGGGCGCCGTCGACACGGTCACCTTCCGAACATCACCTTCGTCGAGGCGGATGCCACGGATCTGCCGTTCGGCGATGACGAGTTCGACGCGGTGACCATGTCATACGGGCTGCGCAATGTCCAGCATCCGAAGAAGGCGCTGGCCGAGCTGTTTCGGGTCACCAAGCCGGGCGGACGCCTGGTGATCAACGAGTTCTCCACCCCGCCGAACGGGTTCTTCCGCGGCTTCTACACGTTCTACAACGCCCAGGTGCTGCCGCGGGTGGCGCGTCTTGCCGGCACCAACGGCGACGCGTACGACTACCTGAACGAGTCGATCCGCGACTGGCCCGATCAGCGCACCCTGGCAGGGTGGATCCGCGAGGCCGGCTGGACGCACGTCGAGTACCGCAACCTGTCGTTCGGGATCGTGGCGCTGCACAGGGCCCGCAAGCCGCGCTGAGCCCGCCCTCCCGCCGAAGCCCCCTCTGGTCGCCGGCGCCCCCTCTGAATGGCGTTGCCAGGCGGGGGCGTGGACGGCCAGAGGGGGCGCCGGCGTTATGCGGCACGGCGGCATCACGCGGCGACCCGCGGATCAGCTCGAGGCGAGGCGCTTCTTCTCGGCCTCGACGTCGAAATCGGCGGCCGGCCACTGCGGATCGATCCGCTGCAGCACGTCGAGCAGCAGCTCCTGCACGGCCAGGCGCGCATACCACTTGTGGTTCGCCGGCACGACATACCAGGGCGCGGCGGCCGTGACAGTGCGCTCGAACACCGTCTGATAGGCCGCCATGTACTCATCCCAGCGCAAGCGCTCGTCGACGTCGCCGGGGTTGTACTTCCAGTGCTTGTCCGGCCGGTCGAGCCGCTCCATCAGCCGTTCCTTCTGCTCATCGCGCGAGATGTGCAGCATCACCTTGACGATGCGGGTGCCCGAGTCGGCGATGCGACGCTCGAAATCGACGATCGCCCCGTACCGGCGCTCGATCTCGGCCGGGTCAGCCAGACCGTGCACCCTGCCGATGAGCACGTCCTCGTAGTGCGAGCGGTCGAACACCCCGATGAAGCCTGGAGCGGGAAGGCGCTTTTCCACACGCCAGAGGAAGTCGTGCGCGAGCTCGTCGGGCGTCGGCTGCTTGAACGCCGCCAGCTCGACGCCCTGCGGATCGACGCCGCCGACGACGTGGCGCACGATCCCGCCCTTGCCGGCCGTGTCCATCGCCTGCAGCACGAGAAGCACCGCGTCGGCACGCTCGTCGCGATTCGCATAGAGGCGCTCCTGCAGGTCGTCCAGCTCCGTCTCGCGGTGCGTGAGCACACGCTCCCCGTCGTGCTTGTGACCGTGGAACCCGGGCGTCGCATCCGCATCGACATCAGCCAGGCGGAACCCGTCGCCCACCCGCAGCAGTTCGACCGGATCGCCTGTCCATCCGTGCTTGCTCATGAGGACATCATGCTCCCCCGAGGGTCGGGCTGCGCGGTGCGCCCGTCGTGTCGGTGGCCTCCGGCACAATCGGATGCATGGACACCTCGCTTCTGACCATCGTGGTCGCCGTGCTGGCCGCGGCGCTGGCCGGCGGACTCGGCTTCCTGCTGGGCGCCCAGCGCGGGCGCTCGCACGACACCGCCCAGCGGGCCGAGTCGGCGGCCGCGGCGCTGCGCATCGATGCGCTCGAACGCGACGCCCAGGCGCTGCGCGCCGAGACCGCCACCCGTGTGCAGGAGGAGCGCGCGCTCGCCGATCGGCGCGTCACCGAGGCGCATCAGCGGGGCGAGAAGACAGTGGCGGATGCCAGGGCCGAGGCGCACGCACGTCTCGAGCACGAGCGTGCCGAGCATGTGCGACGACTGGCCGAAGTGCGCGATGAGGCCGAGTCCGACCTCGCCATGGAGCGCCGCCGGGCGGCCGACCGCCTCGACGAGCTTCGCTCCGACCAGAAGCGGCTCGCCGACGAATTCGATGCGCTCAGCCGCAAGGCGCTGGAGGCGAACGCGAAGACGTTCCTGCAGCAGGCCGAGGAGCGCCTCAAGCGCAGCCAGAGCGAGGGTGCCGCTGAGCTGCAGAAGCGCCAGGACGCGGTGCAGCAGCTGATCGAGCCGATCCAGAAGACGCTCGACACCGTCAAGAGCGAGATGAGCACCGCCGAGAAGTCGCGGCTCGAGGCGAATGCGGCGCTCACCGAGCAGCTGCAGCACATGCGGCAGTCGTCCGAGACGCTCGGATCGGAGACGCGGAACCTCGTGAACGCGCTGCGCGCACCGCAGGTGCGGGGCCGCTGGGGCGAGCTGCAGCTGCGCCGGGTGGTCGAGGCGTCGGGCATGGTCAACCACGTCGACTTCGACGAGCAGCTGCACCACAGCACCGACGAGGGGGCGCTGCGGCCCGACCTCGTGGTGCATCTCGCCGGCGACAAGCGCGTCGTCGTCGACTCGAAGGTGGCGTTCAGCGGCTACCTCGAGGCCATGGAGGCGACCGACGACGCCGTGCGCACCCAGCGGCTGCAGGCGCACGCGCGGCATCTGAAGAAGCACATCGACGACCTCGGCGCCAAGGAGTACTGGGATGTCGTGGCGGGCTCCCCCGAGTTCGTCGTGATGTTCGTGCCGGCCGAGCCGTTCCTCGCCGCAGCCCTCGACCAGGATGCGACGCTGTACGAGTACGCGTTCGAGCGCAACGTCGTGATCGCCACGCCCTCGACGCTCATCGCGCTGCTGCGCACCGTCGGCCACGCCTGGCGCCAGGACCAGCTCGCGCAGGAGGCGCAGCAGATCTTCACGGTCGGCAAGGAGCTGCACAAGCGGCTGGGTACGCTCGGACAGCACCTGGCCAAGCTCGGCAAGAGCCTGAACTCCACCGTCGACGCCTACAACCGCTTCGCCGGGTCGCTCGACCGCAACGTGGTCACCCAGGCGCGCCGGTTCAGCGCACTGCAGGGGCTCGACGATGTGCTCGCCGACGCGTCACCGGTTGAGGCGCAGGCGGTGGCCCCGCAGAAGAGCGACCTGTACGAGCCGCACGACGAGCCGGCGCAGATCGAGCGCTACGCCAGCGCCGACGTCAGCGAGCTCACGCAGCGTCTCGACTGACTCGAGACGACGGGCCCCGGTTCCTGAGCGAGCGCAGCGAGCGTCGTACTGAGCGAGCGCAGCGAGTCGAAGTGACGAAGGACACCCCGGGTTCCCGGGGACAGCTCGCTCAGCGATCCAGCGGAACCTCGATGATCTGCGGTCCGGCGACCGGCGATGTCAGAGCCTGATCCAACGCGGAACGCGTGCTGACCTGCGTGAACTCCCAGCCGTAGGCATCAGCGATCTCACGCAGCTTCGCCGTGTGCGGCGTGTAGAAGGCCCGGTCGAGATCCTCCGCCGCGGCCGAACCCGCGACCTCGAGCCCGTCGAAGATCGTGCCGCCACCGTCGTTGCCGACGATCACCTGGATGCGCGGCATCGGCTCGTCTGCGGGCAGCAGCAGCGCGCCCACATCGTGCAGGAACGCCAGATCGCCCAGCAGCACCCGGGTCACCCCGGGTGAGCCCTCCGACTGGCTCGCGAGCGCGATGCCGATCGCCGTCGCGACCGTGCCATCGATGCCGGCCAGGCCGCGATTCGCGTGCACCGGCACCTTCTTGCCGCCGAGCACCTGATCGGCCACGCGCACCAGGCGGGATGAGCCGAACATCAGACGGTCGTGCGGCCAGGTCGCCCGCCACACGGCATCCACCAGGATCTCGCGGTCGACGCGGGCCCGCACGGCGTCGAGCTCGGCGCGCACCGCATCCAGCCGGGCGGACTTGTCGTCCGAAGACAGTCCGTCGTGATCCGGAGCGGGTGCGCTGAGGTCGATCGTCACCGCCTTCGACGCCGTCATCCACGCGCCCAGCCAGGCCCGATCGACGTCGCCGGGGGCGACTGTCACCGCCGCGAGTGCCATGGTGCGTCCGTTGAGGTCGAGGGCCTCTCCCCCGCGGCGCACGGCCAGCACGTCGAGTTCGTCGCGGGCCAGCAGCGCCGCGACCTCACGGCTGAGCGTCGGATGCCCGAAGACCACGGCGCGCTCGATGCGGCCGCCCAGCGACTCGTCCCGCAGCAGTTCGCGATACCCGTGCACGACCAGGCGACCGAAACGCGCGCCGCTGACGACCTCCGCGATCAGCGGCCAGCCGCCGGCATGCGCCAGCTCTTCAGCATCCGACCCGGCGTCCGCGCCGGCGATCACCACCGTGCGCGGACCCCGCGACAGCACCACGGGCTCGGCCGACGGCACGGCCGGCGCTTCTCCGGCGACGGCGGCCAGGGTCCCGCCCGCCGCCGACAGGGGCTCGCGGGCCGGCAGGTTCAGGTGCACGGGACCGGCGACCCCGGCCAGTCCGTCCCCTTCGAGCCCGAGCGCCGCGCGCACGGCACGCCCGCCCAGGCCGCTCCAGGCGGTCGCCGTCGGGAATCTCGGATCATCCGTGCCCTCACCGGCGTGTCCGGGCGCGACGCGCCTCCCGGCATCCGAATCATCCGGGGTTTCCGACATCGGAGCCGCACCGTCGACGGGAACGGGCGCGTCGACCTGCATCCGCACGAACGGTCCGAAGATCCCGGGCTGGATGGTCGCCTGATTGGCTCCGACCCCGCGCAGCTCGGGAGGGCGGTCGGCGGTGAGCAGCAGCAGCGGGATGCCCGAGTGGAACGCCTCCATGGTCGCGGGCAGCAGATTGCCGGCCGCAGTGCCCGAGGTGCACACCACGGCGACGGGCACACCCGTCTCGCGCGCGATGCCCAGCGCGGTGAATCCGGCGACGCGCTCGTCGATCCGCACGTGCACGCGCAGCGCACCGGTCCGGGCGAGCGAGGTCGCGGCCAGCGCGAGCGCCTGGGAACGCGACCCAGGGGCGAGCACCACATCGCGCACGCCGTGGCCGATCAGCTCGCTCAGCAGCGCGGCGGCCGCATCGCTCGCGGGCGACGACGTCACGAGCGCGGATCCGCGCCGTCGGCCTCGTCATCGAGCCGGGCGAGCTCCTCTTCCAGCTTACGGATGCGGGCATCCGCCTCAGCGTCGCTCATGCGACGCAGGACCTCGGCGTCATCGTCAGGCCCGAGGGGCACGGTCTCCTGCGACGTGTCACCGCGACGTCGTCGCCCGAGTGCGAACCAGAGGATGCCTCCGACCACCGGTAGCAGGACCACGATGAGCACCCAGATGCCCTTCGAGACACCGCGGTGCCGGGACGCCGGTTGCGCGGCCACGTCGACGATGCTGAACACCCAGAAGATGACAGCCAGAAAACCACCGACGATAAGGACACGCGCCATACTCCCAGTGTAGGTCGCGTCTGGGGCGACGGCACGGCGGAACCGACGCTCAGCCCTCACCTAGCCCTCGCTCGTAGACTGGGGCGGTGAAGTTGCCACCCCTCCTCGTCTACACCGTGCTGCGCCTGCTGGCGTTCGCCGTGCCGCTCGCGATCATGTGGCTCTTCTTCCCCATCTTCCGCGAGTACTGGTGGCTCGCCGCGCTGTTCGCCGCACTGATCGGCATGAGCATCTCGCTGCTGTTCCTTCGTGCGCCGCTGTCGCAGGCATCCCGCGAGATCTACGAGAAGCGCAGTGCGTCTTCACGCACGAGCGAGGCGGATGAGGACGTCGAGGACCAGGCGAGTCCGAACGACTGACATCGTGCGCCTGGCACGCTGAGCCGTGGTCAGCTCCGCTGGAAGGTGACGTGCGTCACGCCGCTCTCGGCGACCTCGCTGCTGACCTCGTAACCGTTCTCGAGGCCCCGGAGGCCCTCCCAGATGCTCTCGCCACGACCGAGCACGATCGGAGCGACCGCGAGGTGCAGTCGGTCGACCAGTCCCGCGGCGAGGAACTGGCGCGCGACGGACACACCGCCGCCGACCCGCACATCTGCTTCGCCCGCGATCTCCGATGCTCTGGCCAGCGCATCCTGCGGTGACGCCTTGACGAAGTGGAAGACGGTCCCGTTCGCGAACTCGATCGACGGTCGCGGCGTGCGGGTGAGCACGAGCACGGGGATGCGGAAGGGCGGATCCTCTCCCCACCATCCGCGCCAGTGCGGATCGTCACCGTGCAGGTGCAGTCCGAACATGCCGGCCCCCATGATCTCCGCGCCGGTCCCGACGAAGTACTGCGCCGCGTACTTCTCATCGATGCCTGTGGTTCCGGCGCCGGATGTGTCGCCGAGCACGCGCTCGCGCATCGTGCGCGTGGCGAGGTAGGCCGCCACGAGCCGGTCCCAGTCCGCGCCCATCGGATTCTCCGCGGTCTGATCGGCGGTCGACGCGAATCCGTCGAGCGAGATGTTCAGGTCCACCTTGACGGTCATGCTGCACCGCCCGCCGGGTTGGTGGCCTTGCCGTCGAGCCACAGCATGTCCGACGGGTCGGCGTGAGTACCCCCGCTGCCGACGTGCTTGTCGCTGATCTGCGGGCCCTTCGTGATCACGTGCACGAGCGCCATGGCGTGCCCGCGACCGAGGTCGTAGTCGTTCTTCAGCCACTCCACGATCGGCGTCGCCTTGGTACCCGCGCCGAAGCCGCGCTCGGATGCCAGGTCGATGAACTGCCGGGGCGTGATGCCGGTCTTGGTCTCGATGTTGTCGAGGTAGCTCTGGAAGGACATTGCTCTCCGGTCAGTCGATGACGGTCTGGATGATGACGGCGGACGCGTGGATGCCGATCAAGCGCATCGTGCCCGTGCCGGTGTTGGTGAACTTGTGCGGCACATAGGCGGGCCCGGTGACGGTGTCGCCGGCGGTGGCGACGATCTGCTCATCGCCGACGACGAAGGTGACGTCGCCCTCCAGCACGACCCACGTCTCGGCATAGGGATGCCAATGCAGCTGGGCCCCCTGCCCCGGCTGGTTGTCGACGTAGAAGTACGACACCCCGGCGCCGTGATCGCTGCCCTGGAACCGCCGGCTGCGACCGTTGCCCAGCAGGATCTCGTTCGCTGCGACAAGCGTCGGCTCAGCGAGTGTGTTGACCATGGCCTGCTCCTCTCGTGCGGGGTTCACTCTTCCGCGCAACGAACGCGCACTCTAGAGTTTCGATGTGCATCGAAACTTGCCGATCGAGGGCGTGGAGCACCCGGATCACCGGGTGGAGTTCCGGCTCAGTCCCGGCGACATCCAGGCCGTGCGCTTCGGCATCTCGCCGGGCCACGAACTGGTGCATGCCGTGCGCGCGCTGCTGCGCCCCGCTCGGCATCCGCTGCAGTGGGGGTGGCTGCGCGAAGCGCGCGATCAGGTGCCCACCGAGGCTTTCCGCCTGCTCGCCGATGTGATCGGCGTCGATGGTTACGTGCCGGACTTCCTCACCACTGCACCCCGCTGGGATCTCACCCCCGATGACGAACTCGCCGCCCTGCGCGCCGCCGCACCCGCGGGAATGCGAGTGGACTTCGGCAAGATGGTGCTCCGCTCCACAGGACGGCGGCAGGCCGCTCTGCGACGCATGCAGGCGCGCCCCGAACGGGCGCGCGCGCTGATCGCCGAAGCATGGCAACGCGTGTGGGATGCCGCACTGGCCCCGATCTGGCCGCAGCTGGAGCGCATGCTTCGGGCCGATGTCGCAGTGCGCTCGCGCACGATCGCGACCGACGGCATCGGTCGCATGGCGTCGGGCATCCACTCCGCCGTCAGCTGGGGTGATGACGCCGTGCGCGTCGCTCTGCGTCGGCACAGCGAGCAGGTCGACTGCCGCGGCTCGGGGATGGTGCTGGTGCCGTCGGTGATGGGATCGCTCGGATGCATGGTGCTCACCGAGCCGCCCGCGCAGCCGACCCTGTTCTATCCGGCGCAGGGAGTGACGGCCGGGTGGGCGCACGACGGCGTCGACACCGCGACGGCGCTGTCGACGCTGATGGGCGAGGCGCGCGCCGAGATCCTGCTCGCTTCGCACGTCGCGCGCACCACCTCGCAGGTGGCTGCCGACACCGGGATCGCGGTGTCGACGGCATCCCACCACCTGAGCGTGCTGCGCGCGTCGGGTCTGGTGACAAGCACACGGGACGGGAATCGGATGCTGCACCTGCGCACCCCGCTCGGAGAGGCGGTCGTCGGCGCGACGCTCTGAGCCGTCCGCGGTCAGAACGTCGCGGTCACCAATGCGATGTCGTCGTGCGGCTTGGTGAACGGCAGCGGACCCGCGGCATCCTCAGCGGCACGGATCTGCGCGGCGATCTCGGCCAGCCGCCCGTCGGCGGCCAGTGCTGCGACGTCGTCGAGCGAGTGCGCGCCGAACTTCTGGAAGCCGCGGGTGCCACCGTCGGAAGCTGCCACGATCGCGCGCAGCTGCGCGATCGGCGTGCGACCGGCGAGGGCCCGCTGCGCGGCGTCCGCATCGGTGTGCGCACACCAGAAACCGCCCTCGACGTTGCGCATCTGATCCAGCGCGGCGAACCGCATCTCGGCCGGGGCCTCGCCGATGCCGGCGTCGGCGGCGAGCTGCGCGGCACGCCGCTCGACGGCGGCGTCGATCCGGTCGTCGGTGATCTCGCGGGGCGTGCCGTCCGCGCCGATGAGCACGATCGAGGCGTCGCACAGCACGAGGTGCTCCACGTGATCGCCGACGACGCGCCAGGCGGCGACCGTCGCGCTGGGCGAGCCCTGGCCGAGGTCGCACGTGTCGGAGTGGGCGGCCGTCACCTCGGCGATCGCCGCGGCGAGGGCATCCGTCATCATCGTCGTGCGCGCCTCGAGGCGCACCCGGAACGCCTCCGCCAGCATCCTCGCGTACCAGGCCACGGCGTGCCCGCAACCCCGACGCGACGACTTCGGCAGACCCGCGCCGTCGACCACGACGGCGAGGCCGTCGCCGATCGCACAGGCGTCCTCGCTCTCGCGCCCCGGCTCGGCGGGAAGCGAGAACAGCGACGGATGCACGACGCTCAGCCCACGAACGCCCAGTACAGGAAGCCGGCGTAGGCGAGAGCGGTCAACGACGTGAGACCGAGCGCGACGACCAGCTCACGGGGCTGCCGGTACGACCATACGATCACGATCGCCGGCAGGCCGGCCAGCAGGGCCAGCAGCGACAGCCAGGCGATCGGATACAGCAGTGCGGTCAGCGCGGCCAGCACGAAGGGCACCAGCACGAACAGGGTGAACAGCACCTGCGTGGCGATCTTGCCGATCAGCACCGTGAGGGTGCGCTTGCCGACCTCGCGGTCCTGATCGATGTCACGCAGGTTGTTGGCCAACAGCACGGCGCAGGCGAACAGGCCGGCCGCGATGGCACCGAACCAGGCCTCCAACGGCAGCGCGAACGCCTGCACCCAGGTGGTTCCGAGCGTGGCGACGAGCCCGAAGAACACGAACACGAACAGCTCACCCATGGCGTTGTACCCGTAGGCGCGCTTGCCGCCGGTGTAGAACCATGCCGCGACGATGCAGAGCGCACCGACGGCCAGCATCCACCACTGCTGCGTGCGGATGACGATGGCGAGACCGGCGAGCGCGGCGAGCGCGAAGAAGACCAGCGCGACGGTGAGCACCTTCCGCGCCGGGACTCGTCCCGACGCGGTGAGACGGGCGGGTCCGACGCGGTCGGCGTCGGTGCCGCGGATGCCGTCGCTGTAGTCGTTCGCGAAGTTAACACCGATCTGCAGGAGTACGGCCACAGCCAGGCAGAACAGGGCGATCACCCAGTGCAGGTTGCGATCGACGGTCTGCGCGGCCCCGGTGCCGATGACGACGGGGGCCACCGCGAGGGGGAGGGTGCGCAGGCGGGCGGCGCCGATCCAGTCCTTCGCGGTCACCGGGCCGAGTTCGACAACGGGCCGCTTGGCCGGGTTGCCGCTGGTGCGCCTGTGCTTCGCGGCCTTGTGCCGGTTCTTGCTGCTCTTGCTGCTGGATGCCACGTTCGGCATCCTACTGGCCGCGCTGATGCGGCCACCCGGTCAGGGATTCACGACGGGACGCCGTCAGGGATTCACGACAGGGCGCCGCTCGTAGAAGGTCTGCAGCACCACGGTCGTGCGCGTGCTCACGTTCGCGGCCAACCGGATGTCGCGCACCAGCTGTTCCAGCGCGCGCGGCGAAGCGACGCGCACGAAGAGCATGTAGGCGGCGTCGCCGGCGATCGAGTGACACGCCTCGATCGCCGTGAGGTGCTCGAGCAGCTCAGGGGCGTTGTCGGGTTGCGCGGGATCGAGCGGGGTGATCTCGATGAACGCCGACAGGGGCGCCCCGACCAGCTCCGGGTCGAGGACGGCCTGGTATCCGGTGATCGCGCCGCGCGCCTCGAGCCGCTTCAGCCGCGACTGCACGGCTGACGTCGACAGCCCCACCGCCTGCGAGAGCTGGGCGAGCGTGGCGCGTCCGTCGCGGGAGACGGCGGCGAGCAGGGCGTGGTCGACAGCATCATCCATAGGTGGAAGAATACCTACTGCACCGGCTATAGACCGGAAACATTCCGCCCATGACGCGATCGGAGGTTCACATGTCCATCATCACGCCGCACACGCAGGCCATCATCGGAGAACCCGAGGTTGTTGAAGATGCTGCTCGTGTCGAGGAGAGCGCCGCTTGGATGCTGCTGAAGGACGCCGCGATCGCCATCCGCGAGCTGCAGGTGAAGGACGGCTCGATCCCTTCGACAGGCTCAGGGCAGGCCGCCGCCGACCACGAGAAGGCGAGGCACCACGTCGACGCCATCGTCGCGGGCATCCGAGCCCTCTCCCCCGCCTTCCCTCATGACGCCGCCTACCTCGAGGCGCTCGTCATCGACTTCCAGCGCTGGGCCGACGGGGGCTTCGGCGTGCCGGACTTCCTCGACTCGCTGGTGGCGTTCCAGCCCCAGCAGAACCGCGTCGATGGCATCCGGCACCTCGTCGTCTTCCCGATGTACACGCAGAACGGGTCGAGCGACCGCCTCGTCGAGGCGCTGATCGTCGAGACCATCTGGCCGGAGTTCATCGCCGAGCTCGAGGCGGGCGACTACGGCAACAAGCTGTTCGTCTCGCTGCGGCTGATCGACTTCACCCCCGGCTACGACACGAACTCGGCCGTGCTGTTCCCCGAGACCGTCGCGATGCGCGAGATCCCCACGTTCACCTGGGGAGCGATCTTCCAGGACCGCGAGGCCGCCCGCTACCGGCGGGTCGTGCGCGCAGCATCCGAGATCACCAAGCTCGACCTGCCCGACGACGCCGCCCGCATGCTCGATGACCAGGCGCTCACCGAGAAGACCTTCGTGATGTGGGACATCATCCACGACCGCACTCACATGCGCGGCGACCTGCCGTTCGATCCGTTCATGATCAAGCAGCGGATGCCGTTCTTCCTGTACTCGCTGGAGGAGCTGCGCTGCGATCTGACAGCGTTCCGCGAGTCGGTGAAGATCCAGAAGGCGCTCTCCGCGCGCACCGACGCGCTGTCGGACGCGGAGCAGGAGATGCTCGAGCACTCCGGACTCGTGCAGTACGCGGTGATCTTCGACCGCATCTTCCGGTTCGCGATCACCGGCTCGCGCGTGCGCAACTACGACGGCCTCGGCGGTCAGCTGCTGTTCGCGTGGCTGCACCAGCGCGGCGTGCTGCACTGGACCGACACGCAGCTCGCCTTCGACTGGGCCGGCGTTGCCGATGCGGTCGTCGCCCTGGGAGATGCGATCGACGAGCTGTACTGGCGCTCGATCGACCGCCCGAAGACCGCGCACTGGCTGGCCGCGTACGACCTGGTGCGTTCCACTCTGACGCCGAACCCGGCGTCGGTGTGGGCGCGGGGCCTGCCGGACGAGGTGCTCGCGGGCGCGCCGAAGGGCTACACCGACGCGGTGCTGGACGACGAGTTCCCGCTGTCGATGTTCTTCGAGGCGCTGCAGAAGAAGATGAAGCCGGTCATCGAGTCGACCGTCGGCATCCGCGGCACCGACGACTGACCAGCACCGGCGAGACTCATGCAACTCTGCAGGACGAATTCACCTCTGCAGGATGAGATCAGGCAGAGCGTCCTGCAGAGTTGCATTCATCCTGTGTTGTGGAGTGACAACAGGTTCTTGAGCGGCGGGAGGCCGGCATGAGCGTCGAGGGACGCACCATCGTGATCGCGGGGGCGACCAGCGCGGCGGGGCTCGCCGTCGCCGAGGCATTGATCGCCGCGGGCGCGCAGGTGGTCGCGACCGGGCGGTCGGCTGAGCGGCTCGAGTCGCTCGCCGCCGCGGGCGCCGAGACCGAGATGTCGGATGCCACGGACCTGGCCGACATGATGGCGCTGGCCGAACGACTGGGTGCGGTCGACGGGGTCATCCCGCTGGTCGGCGGATGGCGCGGCGGCGGTGGCCTCGCCGGCCAGAGCGACCACGACTTCACCACTCTGCTGCCTGCCCTGCACGCGGTGCGGGCGACGAGTCGCGCCTTCGAAGCGGCGCTGAAGCAGTCGGATGCCGGCCGCTTCGCGGTCGTGTCATCCACGGCCGTGGGGCGCCCGCTCGCCGGCGGCGCGAACTACGCGGCCGTGAAGGCGGCGACCGAGGCGTGGACGCGTGCGGTGGCGCAGGGCTTCGCGAAGGCCGCGCGTGACGGCGGGGAGCCGCTGCGCGCGGCATCCGTGGTCTTCCGCGCCAAGGGGGCGCTCGACACCGACGCGCTCGCACGGGCCGTGGCCGCGCTGTGGGATCGGGATGCCACCGAGCTGAACGATCAGCTCATCGCATTGGGCTGAGGCGCCTCGCCGTCGCCGGCCTCATCCGATGCCGCATGCTCCGCGGCACCGTGCCCGGGTTCTGCGAATCCGCCGCGCGCGG
This sequence comes from Microbacterium bandirmense, assembly GCF_037204185.1. NCBI lineage: Bacteria > Bacillati > Actinomycetota > Actinomycetes > Micrococcales > Microbacteriaceae > Microbacterium > Microbacterium bandirmense. The sequence continues at coordinate 79,900 of NZ_JBBDGM010000007.1, forward strand.
CGATCGGATCGAGCACGATATCGGTGGTCAGCGCCTGCTGCTCGGGCGCCCTTTCGTACAGCTCGCTGAGCGTGCGGTACGAGCGCGTGAGGAAAGCGAGCAGGGCGACGACGACGACGATGATGCCGGCGAACAGGCAGATCAAAGCGATGCCCCGCGCCTCACCTTCGCCGAGCAACCATCCCCACTGCTGCCTGCCTGAGGGCTCGCGCATGTACGGGATGATCAGGAATTCGGCGATCGGCGCGATCAGGAACGCCGTGACGGGGGCCGCGGCAGCCTCCATCGCCGCGGCGGTGCCGAACACGCGACCCTGCCTGGTGAAGGGCACCACCTTCTGGATCACGGTCTGCTCGGCGGCCTCGGCGGGAGGGATCAGCATCATGTACAGCCACATGCCGATGACGAACAGCGGCCACCACTCGCGCAGCATGAACAGCGAGCCCAGCACGCCCATCGCGATCACGACGAACAGCAGTGTGCGCACGGGTCTGGGGCCGAGACCGAACTTCGCCACCAGCGCACCGCCGATCAGGAACCCGGTCGACGAGAACGCCAGCGCGAATCCCCAGGTCTGCGCGTTGAACAGCGTCAGCCCGTAGGGATCCATCAGCGCCATGTACACGCCGCCGATGAGGTTGTTGAACGTCGAGAAGACGATCAGCGCGAACAGGCCGGGCGCCGCACGGATCGCCGCGACGCTGCCACGGAAGTCGAACGCGCCCGGCGAGTTCGGATCGCGCTCGGGTTCGCCCTCGGGAATGCGCACGAACAGCAGGTGCACGAAGGTCAGCACCATCGCCGCGATCGCGATGATCAGCGTCCACCCCATGCCGAGGAACCCGATCGACAGCCCCGAGAACACGCTCGTGATCAGGAACGCGATCCCCTGCACGGTGCCCACCAGCCCGTTGGCGTTCGCCCGGCGCTCTTCAGGGATCAGAAGGGTCACGGTCGTCGACAGCGCGATGTTGCGCAGCTGTTCGATCACACCGCCCAGCAGGATGATCGCGGAGAACAGCCAGAACCACGGGCGGCCGAGATCGAGCATCGCGGATTCCGGATGCAGCAGGTACAGCATCCCGGCGATGGCGAACGCGGCTGCCGACACCAGGCTCGACAGCAGCATCACCGCGTGCTTTCGGTACCGGTCGACCAGGGTGCCGAACACCATCGAGAAGAACGCGATGAACAGCATGTACGCGCCGCCGATGATGCCGGTCGCGAGCACGGACTGCGTCTCGATGTACACCCAGAACGTCAGGGCGAACCACAGGAAGCTCGTCGTCACGTTGGCGATGAGCGTGTTCACCAGGACGTTCCCGAACGCCCGCCGTGCCGCGGTCTCGATCACGGTATGAGAGTAGTTCGGGCATCCGACATTGCACAGCGGGTATCCGGCATCCGACCTGGGAATCCGCCGTGCCGGCCACGCTCGCATCCATCCGCCCGGCCGTAGGCTGGAGGGGTGAGCATTCTGCATGACAGCGCCGTACGCGGCTTCGCATCCGACAACTATTCCGGCATCCACCCCGAGGTGCTCCAGGCGATCGCGGACGCCAATGGCGGCCACCAGGTCGCCTACGGCGAAGACCAGTACACCGAGCGCCTGCAGGAGGTCTTCCAGCAGCACTTCGGCGAGGGCGTCACCGCGTTCCCTGTCTTCAACGGCACCGGCGCGAACGTCGTCGGCCTGCAGGCGATGCTTCCCCGCTGGGGCGCGGTGATCTCAGCATCCACCGCCCACATCAACGTCGACGAGGGCGGCGCTCCCGAGCGCGTCGGCGGCATCAAGCTGCTCACCGTTCCCACCGACGACGGCAAGCTCACCCCCGAGCTCGTCGACCGCGAGGCGTGGGGCTGGGGCGACGAGCACCGCGCACAGCCGCTGGTGGTCTCGATCACCCAGTCCACCGAGCTCGGAACCCTGTACACGGCCGAAGAGATCCGCGCGCTGGCCGACCACGCGCACGAGCGCGGCATGAAACTGCACGTCGACGGCGCCCGGCTGTCGAACGCCGCCGCCGCGCTCGACGTGCCGCTGCGCGCGTTCACGACTGACGTCGGCGTGGATGTGCTGAGCTTCGGCGGCACCAAGAACGGTGCGATGCTCGGCGAAGCCGTCGTGGTGCTGAACCCTTCGGCCGCCGATGGCCTCCTCTTCGGCCGCAAGCTCAACATGCAGCTCGCGTCGAAGATGCGGTTCGTGTCGGCGCAGCTGATCGCCCTGCTGGAGGGCGACCTGTGGCTGCGCAACGCGCGCCACTCGAACGCCATGGCCGCCCGGCTGCGGTCCTCGGTCGAGCAGGGTCTGGCCGAAGGATCGATCCAGGGTGTGTCGTTCTCGCAGCCGACCCAGGCGAACGGCGTGTTCGCCGTGCTGCCCGACGGGGTCGCCGACCGGCTGCGCGAGAGCTTCCGGTTCTACGACTGGGACGCCGCACGCAACGAGGTGCGCTGGATGTGCAGCTTCGACACGCAGGAGTCGGACGTCGACGCGTTTGTCGCCGCTCTCTCCGCCCTCACGAAGCGCTGACCATCCCGCGCTGACCGCCCCACCCGTTCGTCGCCGCTCGTTCGTCCCCGCTCGTTCGTCCCCGCTCGTTCGTCGCCGCCCCTGCCTGTCGTCGCCGCCCCTGCTGGGTTGCGCAACTCAGCAGGGGCGAGGATGCCCAGCAGGGGCGGTGACGGCGACTGTCGGCGGATGCCGGAGCCCCGCACTCAGGCGGCGGGCGAACCCAGCCACCGGCGGTACGCGTCGACCTGGAACGGGCGTCCCAGGAACGCCTCCACCAGATCGGCGGCGTCGCGGCGTCCGCCCGGTTCGAGGATCTCGCGACGGTAGCGGGCCGCCGACTCGGCGTCCATGAGTCCCGCCTCGAACCCGGTGAGCAGGTCGCGGGCGATCACGAGGCTCCACTGGTACGTGTAGTAGCACGAGCCGTAGCCGGTGAGATGGCCGAACGCCGCGTAGGAGTGCGTCCCGTCGATCGGGCCGAGCGGGCTCGACACCGCGTACCAGTGGTCTGTCGCGGCTGCGAGGTCGGCGGGCCGGTCCATGTGCAGGTGGTACGAGACGCGGGCGTGGCCGAGCTGCGTGCGCACCAGCAGCGCGCGTCCGAAGGCATCCGCCTCGCGCATCCGCTCGACGAGCTCTGCCGGGATCGGCCGGCCCGCGTCGTCGGTCGCGAAGGTCGCGAGCACATCGGCATCCCACACCCACTCCTCGAGCATCTGACTGGGCGCCTCGACGAAGTCCCACTCGGTCGCGACGCCCGAGAACGGCGCCCACTGCTGGTCGCCGCCGAGGATGTCGTGCACGAGGTGCCCGAACTCGTGGAAGAACGTCTGCACCTCGCGGTGCTCCATCAGCCCGCGCGGGAAGTTGCACACCAGCGCGGCCTCGGGCACGACCTTTCCTCGCACGCCCGGCGCGAGCGGGAAGCACGCGGCGTGGTTGAACTTTCCCTCGCGCGGATGCAGATCGAGGTGGATGCGGCCGATGCGCGATCCGGCGCGCACGACGTCGTAGGATCGGACGTCGTCGTGCCAGGTGGCGACGCGCACCGGCACGTAGGAGATGTCGAAGAGGCGTCCCGTCGTCGTGAGCAGGCCGTCGAGCACGCGCGAGAAGTCGAGGTGGCGGCGCACCTGCTGCGCGTCGACCGCGAAGCGCTCCTCGTGCAGCCTGGTGAGCAGGTAGAGGCTGTCTGCGGCGGTCACGTCGGTGGCATCCGACTCGTCTTCGCGCAGGCGTGCGAGCAGCAGCTCGTACTCGGCGTCGGATGCCGTCTTCGATGCGCCGTCGACCTCGTCGAGGAAGGACGCCACGCGCGCGGCCGATCCGGCCATGCGGTCCTCGGTCTCGTAGTCGGCCCAGCTGGCGTAGCCCAGCAGCTCGGCGTGCTGCTGGCGGATCTGCAGCAGCTCGGCGAGCACGGGGTCGTTCTCGGGCCAGGCGAGGTCGGCACGGGCGCGACGCAGCGCGATGCGGGTCTCGCGGTCGCGGGCGTAGTTCATCACGGCCATGACATCGAGGTTGTCGGTCGAGATCGCCACCAGCCCGTCGTCGCCGACCGGATGCGCGTCGAGGAAGTCCTGCGGAAGGCCCTCGAGCTTCTCGGGAGCGACCCGCACCTCGAGGCGCCCCTCGCGGATGTTGCGCGCGAACGTGACGCTGAGCTCGGTCTCCCGGGCGGCGAGCTCGCGCAGACGCTCCCGCGTGGCGGCATCCCGGTCGGCCCCGCCGCGGCGGAAGCCGCGCAGCAGGTGCTCGCGCAGCCGCGCGGCATCGACGTCGAGTCCGGTGGCGTCGGTCGCCGCGAAGACCGCCGCGAGATCGGCATCCGTCATCAACTCGGATTCCTTCGCCTGCGCGGCGGACGTGCGCGACTCAGCCGCCTCGCGCACCGCGCGGTCGGGATGCACCTCACTGAGCACCTCGGCCTCGCTGTGGGCGCGGCGCAGGTCGATCTGCAGGTCGTTCCACAGCTGCAGCGCCTCGAGCGCGGTGCGCTCGGTGCCGTCCTTGAGCCGGGCCGCGACCTCGTCGATGCGGGCCAGCCGCTCGTCGGTGCGGGTACTCGCAAAGGCCAGCCACTCGGCGGAATCGGTCGGGAAGACGATGGGTTCAGTCACCCGACCGAGCCTACGCGCCGTGCCGCCGTGCCCTCCCGCCGACACCCCTGCCTGCCCTCCACACCCCCACGTGTGGGTGCCCACACGTGGGGGTGTGGACAAGAACTGGGGGTGTCGGCGATGGGTGGGGATGCTGTCAGCGCAACAGGCCGAGGTGGGCGAGCGCCTGGCGGATCAGCGTGCCCCGACCGCCCTCCATGTCGGCCGACAGCGCGTCGGACGCCGCCTCCTCGGGAGAGAACCAGGTGACCTCGAGAGCGTCCTGACGCGGCTCGCAGGTGCCGGTGACGGGCACGACGAACGCGAGCGACACCGCGTGCTGCCGGTCATCGTGGTAGGCGCTGACGCCCGGGATCGGGAAGTACTCGGCGACCGTGAACGGATCCGGCGACGGCGGCAGCAGCGGGAATGCCATCGGTCCGAGATCGTTCTCGACGTGGCGGAACAGCGCATCGCGGATGCTCTCGCCGTAGCGAACCCTGCCCGAGACGATCGTGCGGGTCATCTCGCCCATCGGGGTCGAGCGCAGCAGCACGCCGATCGAGGTGACCTGGCCTGAGCCGTCGGTGCGCACCGGGATCGCCTCGACGTAGAGCATCGGCAGCCGGCGGCGGGCCTCTTCGAGCTCGATGTCGCTCAGCCATCCGGGGTTGGTGTCCCGCGACGGCGCGTCGTCGAACCCGAAGTCGTCGTCGGGGTCTGGGTCAGGTGTGCGCACCGTCATGGCTCATTTCTACCAGCGTCGGCGACTGCTGGCAGGATGGCTCTCGTGACAGTCTCGATCGATTCGTCCGCCACACTGTGGTCGCCAGGGCCCCGCGAGGACAAGCCGCTGCTCGTGCTGCTGCACGGATACGGCGCAGACGAGAACGACCTGTTCGGGCTGGTGCCCTACCTGCCCGAGGGCATCGCGGTCGCCGCCGTGGCGGCGCCCCTCACCCCGCCGTGGCCGATGCCTGGGCGGTCGTGGTACGCGATCGACTCGCTCGACACCAGGGATGCCGCAGGCATCACGACCGCCGCCGAGGCCCTGCTGGCATGGCTCGAGGGGGCCGCCGGGGCATCGGCATCCGTCGCTCTGCTCGGGTTCTCGCAGGGCGCCGCCGTATCGCTGCAGGCCCTGCGGCTGGCGCCGGAGCGCATCGACGCGGTGGTCGCACTGAGCGGGTACGCCGCGGCCGGCGAGCTGCCATTGGATGCCACGCTGCGCGAGAGCCGGCCGCCGGTGTTCTGGGGTCGCGGGAGCCATGACGATGTGATTCCGGATGCTCTCGTGGCGCACACCGCGCAGTGGCTGCCCGATCATTCCGAGCTCTCGGGCCGTGTGTATCCGGGGCTGACGCACAGCATCTCCGAGCAGGAGCTGGCTGACGTGGGAGTGTTCCTCACCAAGTGGCGGGATGCCGCGGCTGCTGAGGGCGACGCCGGCTGAACGTCACGGACGCGGGTCGTCCCCAGGGCCCTCAGAGGCGTCGCCGACTTCCGGATCGTCATCACCGCGGCCGCGCCGGCCGAGCAACTCCGGGGCCGCGCTGATCGCGATGCCGATGGCCAGCCCCACCCCGATTCCGACACCCATGTTGTCGAGCGACACGCCCAGCGCGACGCCGATGCCCATGCCGATGGCGATGCCGGCGCCGAGCGCCAGGCGGCGTGAGGATTCGTGACCGCTCGGCTGATCGTTCATGCCGTCGACGCTACGCGCAGACACCGCATCGGGCATCCCCCGTGCGACGGATATCGCCCCGGCGACATCGGCTCAGGGCTTGCACAGGGCGACACGCCCGGGGTACAGTCTTCACGTTCTTGTCCGCCGTGTGAGGAAATCCATTGATCTGAGTCGTCGTCTCCGCGTTTCATCTTCAACGCGCTGATCCGACGACCTCTGGTCCTCCCGGCCCCCGTCCTTCTCGGCGACGTGGTCACGGCCCTTCGACGTGCTCACGGCCCTTCGACAAGCTCAGGGACCTGCTGAGCCCACGGACCCCTGTCGGCATCCGCGCACCCCCATTCATCTCGGGAGTCGCCCATGTCATCACACACCACCACTGCCGCCGTCACCATCGACGGCCTTTCCTTCACCTGGCCCGACGGCACCGTTGTGCTCGGCGGCCTGTCCGGCTCGTTCGGCGCCGGCCGCACGGGACTCGTCGGCCGCAACGGCTCGGGCAAGACCACGCTGCTGCGCCTGCTCGCCGGCGAACTCACGCCGACGTCGGGACACGTCGTCGTCACCGGCGAGGTCGCCTACCTGCCCCAGCGACTCACGCTCGATACCGATCGACGCGTCGCCGAGCTGCTGGGCATCGCCACGGAGCTCGACGCCGTGCGCGCCATCACCTCCGGCGACGTCGACCCCGCGCACTTCGATGCCGTCGGCGACGACTGGGACATCGAGGCGCGTGCCGAGGGCTCTCTCGCCGAGGCGGGGCTGGATCCATCTTTCCTCGACCGAACCGTCGGAGAGCTCTCCGGCGGCGAAGCCGTGCTGGTGGCGATCGCGGGCATCCGACTGCGCCGTGCGCCGATCACCCTGCTCGACGAGCCCACCAACAACCTCGACCGGGTCGCGCGTGCGCGGCTGGGCGAGATGGTGCGCTCATGGAAGGGATCGCTGATCGTCGTGAGTCATGACGTCACGCTGCTCGAGCTGATGGACGAGACCGCCGAGCTGTACGCCAACGAGCTGACCGTGTTCGGCGGTCCCTACTCGGAGTGGCGTGCCTGGCTGGATGCCGAGCAGCAGGCGGCTCAGCAGGCCGAGACCGCGGCGAAGCAGGCGTACAAGAAGGAGAAGCGGCAGCGCATCGAGGCCGAGTCGAAACTGGCCACCCGGTCGCAGATGGCCCGCAAGGCGGAGGTCGAGAAGCGCGTACCCAAGATCATCGCGAACGGTCGGAAGATGGCGGCCCAGGTGTCGGCGGGCAAACTGCGCACCGAGGTCGCCGGGAAGGAGGCCGATGCCCGCCAGGCACTCGACGACGCGGGTCACCGCGTGCGTGACGACGCGACGATGAGGATCGATCTTCCCGACCCGCAGGTGTCGCGTGCGCGCCGCATCGCGACGCTCGGCGACGGAGAGCGCAGCTGGATCGTGCAGGGTCCCGAGCGGGTGGCGCTGATCGGCGCGAACGGGGTCGGCAAGACGACCCTGCTGCGCCGGCTCGTGGCATCCGCCGCTCAAGACTCCGGAGAAACTGCGCCGATCGGGCTGGATTCGGCCATTCCGGACGATGTCCGGCCGATTCTCCGGAGTTCTGAAACGCACACCGATCGCATCGGGTACCTCTCCCAGCGCGTCGCCGGCCTCGACGAGCCCGAATCCGTGCTCGCGAACATCGCGGCGGCGGCGGCGCACGTGCCCGAGAAGCAGCTGCGCAACCGGCTGGCGCGCTTCCTCATCCGCGGGGCGACCGTCGACCGGCCGGTGTCGTCACTGTCGGGCGGCGAGCGCTTCCGCGTCGCGCTGGCGAAGCTGCTGCTGGCGGATCCGGCACCGCATCTGGTGGTGCTGGACGAGCCGACCAACAACCTCGACCTGGATACCGTCGACCAGCTGGTGCGGGCGCTGCGCGCCTACCAGGGGGCGGTGCTCGTCGTCAGTCACGACGATGCGTTCCTGGCGCAGCTCGACATCGACCTGACGCTTGAGCTCACCGTCGGCGAGGAGGGCGATCGGATGCTGGGCGAGCGCACCTGACGGCGTCAGGACGCCCGCTCATCCAGTCGGCGCTGCGCTTCGGTGGTGGCCTCCCGAAGCGCCGCGCCGACTCGGGGCTGCATGGGGAAGATCTGATCGGCGCCCACCCGGCCGAGGATCCCGGTGCTGCGCCATTGCGCGAGCACCGATTCGCTGACGCCCGAGATCATCAGCGTGCCTCCGGCAGAGCGCAGCCGCTCGGCGTATGCGGCGACGGCCCTGAGGAACGTGCTGCCGAGCGCCTCCTTGCCGCGGAGCCGAAGGATCACGACCGCACCGTCGAGCTGTGCGGGCACGTCGGGCAGCTGCCGCTCGAACACCGGGGCGGCGGCGAAGAACAGACTGCCGTACGGGACGAGGATGAGGATCTCTCCGGGCGGGACGTTGCGCGGCGGATCCGTCTCCACAGGCAGCGCACCAGGCTCGTCGAATTCCCATCGGCGGATCACGACCCGGTTCGACTGCTGCACCACCACGAGGATCACGGCGAGTCCGACGCCGACGAGCACGGCGTACTGCAGCGGGATGAGCAGAGTGAGCAGAAAGGTCACGCTGAGCACCGTCGCCTGCACCGCGCCAGTGCGCCAGACCATGTAGATGTCGTGGAATTTGAATGTGCGCACTCCGACGACGATCAGGAGGCCCGCGAGAGCCGACATGGCGACATACCCGATCAGCGAGGCGAACACCAGGATCGTCACCGCCATGACGACGCCGGCGAAGAGATTCGCGAGCGCGGTCTTCGCGCCCGCCGCGCGCACCAGCGAGGTCGCCGACATCGACCCGCCCACCGGGACGCCCTGGAAGAACCCGGATGCCAGGTTGGCGACGCCCTGGCCGCGGAAGTCCACAGACGCGTCCGGGTACCTGCCGTCGGGATTCGGCACGGAGCCGCTGATCGCCGCCCCCTGCACGAGGCCGACGAGCGCCAGCGACAGTGCGGGGACGACCAGCGTGAGCACGACGGTGAGATCCGGCAGCTGCGGTGCGGGAAGCGACTGCGGCACCTCGGCGAGGTCGCCGATGATCGCCACCCGGTCGATGCCGTCGATCAATGCGAGCAGCGCTGCCAGCGCCGAGCCGACGACCACTGCCACGACCATGCCGAGCGCCCCGAGCGGCGTGCGCTCCAGCAGCAGGATGAGCGCGATGGTGACGATGCCGACGACGATGGTCGGCCAGCTCCACAGCCAGAAGTGCAGTACGGTGTCGGCCGCCTTCAGGACGCGATTGGCCCCTTCGGCGGTGAACCCCGTGGCGTTGTCAAGCTGCCCGAGCACGATGTTCACGGCGACGGCGTTGACGAAGCCGACCAGCACAGCCGTCGGGATGAAGCGCACCAGAGAACCAAGCCGAGCGATGCGAGGCCGAGCATCACCAGGCCCGTCATGAGGCCGAGCGTGGTGAGCGCGCCGGGCGTGAGCCCGCCCGGGGTAGCCGCCGACACGTCAGAGATCACCACGGCCATCGCGCCGGTCGCCTGCACGGTCATGAACACGGAACCGGTGGCCAGCGCCCCGCCCAGAGCCCCGAACATGTAGGCGTAGAGCCCGTTCAGCGGGCTCACGCCCGCGAGCAGCCCGGCCGCGAGCCCGTCTGGCACACTCTCCACGCCGAGCACGAGTCCGGCTTTCAGGTCGGCGCCGATGGTCTTCCGTCCGCCGAATCGCCGCAGATAGGCGCGCAGCCCTTGTCTGATCCGCGCGGACGCCGTAGTCATACCCGGGCGCTCCGGTCAGCTCTCCCGCAGCGGCACGCGGACGTCGCCGCCGGACTCCTCCGTCACCCGCTGTCCCATCTGCACGTACGTCGGCTCGGCGATGAACCCACCGGCGAACAGCGCCTGCCCCTGGGCGAAGCGCTGGGAGCGAGCGATCTTGTCGCCGGCGAAGCCGAACACGTCGGCGAGTTCGGCGAGGTCACGGGGCGCGTTCACGCGCATCAGCCCGAGATTGTCGCACTGCGAGAGCACGTTCGGGTGGATCTTGGTCGGCCGCTGGGTCGACAGCAGCATCCACAGCCCGAATTTGCGTCCCTCTGCAGCGATCTGCACGAGCTGCTCGGTGAGCGCGCGCTCCACGTCTGTACGGGGATTCGGCGAGCAGAGGTTGTGCGCCTCGTCGATGACGATGAGGATCGGCCGGCGATCCTCGCGGTTCTTCCACAGGTGCTCCAGTGCGGCAAGGGCGGCGACCTTCGCCTCGGCCGGGTGCGCGAACCCGCCGAGGTCCATCACCGTGGCGCGCGGTCGCTCGTCGATCACCTCGGTGACCGACGCGCCGCCGCGCGACCACAGGTCCCAGCCGAGCACCTCGAGGTTGTCGATCCGGTTCGCCAGACGCAGCATCCCCGAGTCTCCGGATGCCCGCAGTCGGGTGAGGATCTCGTCGGTGTCGATCTTGTCGGCACGGTCTTCGAGATGCAGGAGCACGTTGTACTCCTCGGCGTCCTTGATCGGGTCGAGCTGCAGCAGGGCGGCCTTCGATGCGGCGGAGAGATCGACGTAGCGGGCGTGCAGCCGCTCGCCCTCGACGCGCGACGAGCGGAACACGCGGATGTCGGTCTCTGCCAGCCGTGCGACGGCGGCCTCATCGGCGCCCTCGCGCGCTTCCGGCAGACGCACGAAGTCGGCGTTCGGGTCGAGGATCAGCATCGGCAGCTCGGTGTGCAGCAGCAGCTGCTCGAGCACCACTCCCAGCGCGTACGTCTTGCCGCTGCCGCTCTGACCGCACCAGAACGTGTGGCGGTTGAAGCGCCGAGCGTCGAGGCGCACCGGTGTCTCGGGATCGTCCAGCACGGTGCCGATCGTCAGCTCTGTCATCTGGTCCACCTTCACGGTTTGTGCGCACGCTCGCGGCGCCGCGATCTTCACAGCCGAAACTAGACCAGCCGCGGACGTAAGGCGAGGGTCTTCACCCCGACCTGATGAGGTGATCGCGACTTCCGGCGCCCGCCGGGGTGAGATCGGGCACACCTGTCACGAGAGGGCACGTACATGCTTGAGGTCATCGGGGACGTCCTCCCCAACGCGGTCGGCATCGCGATCAGCCCCATCCCGATCATCGCGGTCATCCTGATGCTGATGTCGCCGCGATCCAAGCAGCTGGGGCTCGGGTTCCTGGTCGGCTGGCTGCTCGGGGTGCTGGTCGTGACAGCGATCTTCACGCTGCTCGCAGGTGTGGTCCCCGAGCCGGAGACCTCGGACGACTCGAAGCCTGTCATGGCCGTGATCCAGCTCGCACTCGGACTGCTGCTCCTGCTGCTCGCGGTGCGTCAGTGGCGCTCACGACCCGCGCACGGCGAGACGGCGGAGCTGCCCGCATGGATGTCGAAGACCGACATGATGAAGCCACTCGCCGCGACCGGGTTTGCCTTCCTGCTGGGCGGCGTCAATCCGAAGAACCTTCTGCTCGCGGCGGCCGCCGGCAGCATGATCGGGCACGGCGAACTCCAGCTGCCCGAGCAGCTGATCGTCGTGCTGATCTTCGGCGTGATCGCGACTCTCACGGTCGCGATTCCGGTGATCTTCGTGATCGCCGCGCCTCAGAAGGCTGCCGAGGTGCTGGCGGGCGTGCGCACCTGGCTCACCGCGAACAATGCCGTGATCATGACGGTGCTGTTCGTCGTGCTGGGCATCAGCGTGGTCGGGAAGGGCCTCGGCAACTTCTGAGGCCCCGGCTCACCCGGTGAATCGGAGCGCGCCCAGCCACAGATGCCCGGGGAGCGTCCGCTGCAGGGCATCCGACAGCCAGTCGCGACGTCGCGCATCGAGGTGCGGCAGCGTCGCCTCGAAGTCGACCTGGTCCTTCTCGCGCAAGCCCTTGGCCTTGTAGAGCAGCTGGATCTCGGGCTGCAGATATCGGATGCCGTCACGCACCCACAGCGCCTCGGTCATCGGCATGCGAATCATCTCATCGCGCCGGTACACCCATTCGTCCAGCGTGCCGGGCGCGAGCAGGATGTCGTACTCCCAAGGGTGGTCGGCATCGGGCCGGGTCCAGAGCTGGTTGCAGCCGTCCGGCAGCAGCTCGGTCGCGTCGGCATCGGGCCGGTGATCGGGCAGCAGCGGCTTCAGCGCCCCTGACGACGCCGTCCAGGTGTGCAGCCTTCCGGCAAGGTGCCTGCGCAGCATCGGCAGCTGCGCCTTCAGCACGGAGGGGTCGGTGTCGTCGTGGTGGCGGCTGACCCCGGTGAACGCCTCGAGCGCCCATCCGCCGGCGATCCACCAGACACCGGCGTAGCCGTCGAACAGTCGGGCGACGTCCTGCGGGGTGCGCACCGCCCACCGGCCGTAGAGCCTCTGGAACGCCTCCTCTTCCAGCGGCTCAGGCACGGCTGCTGCGCATCGCCTTCTTGTGCGTCAGGGAGGGATCTGCAGCGAGCGCCGCGTACTCGTCGGACTCGCGCGGGTAGAGCGCCACTCGGCCCTCAGCATCGTGGTGCGTGCCCCAGCCGTAGCGCTTGCTGATCGGCGATGACCGCAGGCAGGCCTGCCCCTTCGAGAAGAACTCCGCCCTGGCATCCGCATCGGCGGGATCGATACCCTTGCGCAGCGCATGAGTCTCGAAGAGCACATCGTCGGACGTGCGCGTGTACGGCTGCTCGATCATCAGCCGATAGTGCAGCGCGGCGATCGAGAGATTCTCGGCGATCGGCGGCTCCTCACCGTACTCCGCCCGGCAGTCCTCAGAGACCTCGATGAACGTGTTCCGGTAGTTCGTCGTGTGCAGCATCCCGTCAGCATGGCATAGGCCCCCGACACTTCGACTCGCTTCGCTCGCTCAGTGCATCGCATTGTCGAGTGTCGGATGCTCGCGCGAAGATAACAGGATGAGCGATGTGCTCGATCGGTTCACCCCCGCGACGCAGGACTGGTTCCGGGGTGCGTTCGACGCGCCCACTGCCGCGCAGGAGGGCGCGTGGCGGGCTGTGTCGGCCGGGCGCAGCGCGCTGGTCGTCGCCCCGACAGGGTCGGGCAAGACGCTGTCCGCGTTCCTGTGGGCGATCGACAGTGTGTTCCGTGAGCGTTCGGTGCCGTCTGCGACGGAGAAGTCGGATGCTGTCGCCGAGACGCCCCGCACGCGCATCCTCTACATCTCACCGCTGAAGGCGCTGGGCGTCGACGTCGAGCGCAACCTGCGCTCCCCTCTGGTCGGCATCGGACAGTCCGCGCGAAGGCTGGGTCTCGATGTGCCCGAGATCACGGTCGGCGTCCGGTCCGGCGACACGACGTCCAGCGATCGGCGGAAGCTGGTCACCGCACCGCCCGACATCCTGATCACCACCCCCGAGTCGCTGTACCTCATGCTCACCAGCCGCGCCGGTGAGACGCTGCGCGGGGTGCACACGGTGATCATCGACGAGGTGCACGCGGTCGCCGCGACCAAGCGCGGAGCGCACCTCGCCGTGAGCCTGGAGCGGCTGGATGCCCTGCGTGCCGCTCACGGTGCGGGATCCCCCGCTCAGCGGATCGGACTGTCGGCGACCGTGCGTCCGATCGACGAGGTGGCCCGGTTCCTCGGCGGCTCGGCGCCCGTCGAGATCGTCGCGCCCCGCGCGGTGAAGACCTTCGAGCTCGACGTGGTCGTGCCGATGGACGACATGCGCAACCCTCCCCCGCCACCCGGCCCTTCGACGGGCTCAGGGACCCACTCTGCTTCCGAAGAGCCGGCCGAGTACACGGAAGTCACCGGCTCGGTCTGGCCGCATGTCGAGGAGGCGATCGTCGACCGGGTGCTCGAGAACCGCTCGACCATCGTGTTCGCCAACTCCCGCCGCCTCGCAGAGCGGCTGACGGGCCGGTTGAATGAGATCTATTCCGAGCGCAACGACCTCCCGCTGCCCCCGCCCGGCAGTCCCCCGGCGGCCCGGGCCCCTGCGGCCGTGGCCCCGGGCGGCGCGGATGCGCCGTCTGGAGGAGCCGCAGGGATGGCGCAGGCCGGCTCCACGGCCGGCGCCGACGCCGTGCTCGCCAAGGCGCACCACGGCTCGGTGTCGAAGGAGCAGCGCGCCCAGGTCGAGGACGAGCTGAAATCGGGCATCCTGCGCTGCGTCGTCGCGACCAGCAGCCTCGAGCTCGGCATCGACATGGGCGCGGTCGACCTGGTGATCCAGGTCGAGGCACCGCCGTCGGCGGCGTCGGGCCTGCAGCGGGTGGGCCGCGCTGGCCATCAGGTCGGTGAGGTGAGCCGGGCATCCCTCTTCCCGAAGCATCGCGGCGACGTGCTGCACACCGCGATCGTCACCGAGCGGATGCTGGCGGGTCAGATCGAGGCGATCGCCGTGCCGCGGAATCCGCTCGACATCCTCGCGCAGCAGACCATCGCCGCGTGCGCGCTCGAGCCGATCGACGTCGAGAACTGGTTCGAGACGGTGCGACGCAGCGCCCCGTTCCAGACGCTGCCGCGTTCCGCGTACGAGGCGACGCTCGACCTGCTCGCCGGTCGGTTCCCGTCCGAGGAGTTCGCCGAGCTGCGTCCGCGGCTGGTGTGGGACCGCGATGCCGGCACTCTCACCGGGCGGCCCGGCGCGCAGCGCATCGCGGTCACCAGTGGCGGGACGATCCCCGACCGCGGTCTGTTCGGAGTCTTCGTGGCCGGCGAGTCGACCGGTGCCAGGGTGGGTGAGCTCGACGAGGAGATGGTCTACGAGTCGCGCGTGGGCGACGTCTTCACCCTCGGCACCACCAGCTGGCGGATCGCCGAGATCACCCATGACCGCGTTAACGTGCTCCCGGCCTACGGACAGCCCGGCAAGGTGCCGTTCTGGCACGGCGACGGCATCGGCCGGCCATACGAGCTCGGCGAGGCCCTGGGGCGCTTCTCGCGCGAGGTGTCGACCGCCCAGCCTGCGAAGGCGCAGCAGCGACTGATCGAGGCCGGGCTGGACGAGAGCGCGAGGGCGAATCTGCTCAGCCACCTCGCCGAGCAGCGCGAAGCGACCGGCACCCTGCCGACCGACCGCACGCTGACCGTGGAGCGCGGGCACGACGAGGTCGGCGACTGGCGGGTGATCCTGCATTCCCCGTACGGCATGAAGGTGCACGCGCCGTGGGCGCTGGCGGTCAACGCGCGAGTGCGCGAGCGTCTCGGCGTCGAGGGGTCGGCCGTCGCGAGCGACGACGGCATCATCGTGCGGATACCGGATGCCGACGCCGAGCCGCCCGGCGCCGAGCTGTTCTTCTTCGATGCCGATGAACTCGAGCAGATCGTCACCGACGAGGTCGGCGGGTCGGCACTGTTCGCCTCGCGGTTCCGCGAGTGCGCAGCCAGAGCGCTGCTGATGCCGCGGATGAATCCCAACAAGCGCACACCCCTGTGGCAGCAGCGGCAGCGGTCCGCCCAGCTGCTGGAGGTCGCGCGGCGGTATCCGACGTTCCCGATCATCCTCGAGACCTTGCGCGAGGTGCTGCAGGACGTCTACGACCTGCCGTCGCTGCGCGGACTCATCACCGACATCGGCGAGCGCCGCATCCGCCTCGTCGAGACCGAGCCCGCTCAGCCCTCGCCGTTCGCCCGCGATCTGCTGTTCGGCTACGTCGGTGCGTTCATGTACGAGGGCGACTCGCCACTGGCCGAGCGGCGCGCGGCAGCGCTGTCGGTGGATCCGTCACTGCTGGGCGAGCTGCTCGGCACGGTCGAGATGCGCGAGCTGCTCGACCCCGATGTGATCGCGCAGTTCGAGCGCGAGGCGCAGCGACTGGATCCGCAGCGCCGCACGCACGGGCTCGAGGGCATCGCCGACCTGCTGCGTCAACTCGGCCCGCTGGACGCGGCCGAGGTCGCCGCTCGCCTTGAACCTCCCCCTGTCGTTGAGCGAGCGCAGCGAGACGAAACGCCAGCTGCGGCATCGGCGCCGACCGCACTGGCATCCACGCTGCTCGCCGAACTCGTCACCGCCCGCCGCGTCATCCCCGTCACCATCGCCGGGCACGCGCGCTTCGCGGTAATCGAGGACGCGGGACGCCTGCGCGATGCACTGGGCGCAGCGCTGCCCCCGGGCATCCCCGTCGCCTTCCTCGAACCCGTCGCCGACCCGCTCGGCGATCTCGTCTCGCGGCACGCGCGCACGCACGGCCCCTTTACCACCGCCGCTGTCGCCGAGCGGTTCGGCATCGGCACCGCTGTCGCCACGCACACGCTGCAGCGGCTGGAGTCGGCCGGGCGGCTGACGAGCGGGTACTTCCTGCCTGCCGCTGATTCGGATCCAAGTGGCGCGCAGGAATGGTGCGACACCGAGGTGCTGCGCAGGCTGCGGATGCGCTCGCTCGCCGCCATCCGCGGCAGCGTCGAGCCGGTCAGCCCTCAGGCATACGCGCGGTTCCTGCCGGACTGGCAGCACCTCACCCGACCCTTGGAGGGCATCGACGGGGTGCTCACCGTGATCGAGCAGTTCGCCGGCGTGCCGATTCCGGCGAGCGCCTGGGAGTCGCTCGTGCTGCCCGGGCGTGTGCGCGACTACACGCTGGCGCTGCTCGACGAGCTGACGGCCGCGGGTGGGGTCGTCTGGGCGGGGCACGGCGCGCTGCCAGGTCGTGACGGCTGGGTGTCGCTGCATCCGACGGATCTCGCGCCGTTCACTCTCCCGATTCCCGACGAGTCTCCGGCGGCCGGCTCGCTCGAGGAGAAGGTGCTCGACGCGCTGCGACTGAGCGGCGCATCTTTCGCCGAAGCGCTGCGGACATTGACGGATGCCGACAACACCCAATCCGTACTCGAGGCGCTCTGGTCGCTCACCTGGCAGGGACGCATCACGAACGACACGTTCTCCCCCGTGCGCGCGCTGCTCGCCGGCGGCTCACAGGCCCACAAGTCGACCCGCCGTGCGCCGCGCACCCGCACATACCGCGGCATCTCCCTGGCGCGGCCGGCGGGGCGACCGTCATCGACCGGTTTCGGGGGACGCTGGGCGGTGCTCCCGGAGACCGAGTCGGATGCTGCGCGCCGCGCGACCGTCACGGCGGGCCTGCTGCTCGATCGGTACGGAGTCGTGACTCGAGGCGCTGTGCAGGCGGAAGGCGTGCCGGGCGGTTTCGCCCAGGCGTACCGCGTGCTCGCCGGCTTCGAAGAGGCCGGGCACGCCCGTCGCGGGTACGTGATCGAGAAGCTCGGGGCCGCCCAGTTCGCAGCATCCACCACCGTCGACCGCTTGCGCACCTTCGCGGGCCTCGCCGACCCTCCCCCGCGGCGCGCGCTCACCCTCGCCGCGACCGACCCCGCGAACCCCTACGGCGCAGCGCTCGCCTGGCCGCGGCTCGACGAGGTCTCCCATCGCCCGGGCCGCAAGGCCGGCGGGCTGGTCGTGCTCGTCGACGGCGAGCTGGTGCTGTATCTCGAGCGCGGCGGACGCACCGTGCTGGCGTTCGACGACGATCCCGAGGTGCTGCGCGCGGCAGCAACCGATCTCGTCGCGACCTCCCGCGCCCGCCGACTCGAGACCCTCACCGTCGAGAAGATCAACGGTTCCGGCGTCTACGGCACCCCTTTCGCGAACGCCCTGCAGGACGCCGGCTTCGTGCCCACCCCGCGCGGCTACGCCCTGCGCAAGGCGATCTGATGGCACGACCCACTCCGAATAGCATGGACTGAGCACGGCATCAGATTGGCATCCTCTTGATCACTGAGTTCATCACCGGCATCCGATTCCTCGGGCGAGGTTTCGGCTACTGGAAGAAGCGCCCAGGACTGATGACGCTGGGGCTCGTGCCGGGTCTCATCGCCCTCATCCTGCTGGCCGCAGCGGTCATTCCGCTGTTGCTCTCGCTCGGTGTGATCGCCGACTGGGTCACCCCGTTCGCCGACGGCTGGGATCCGTTCTGGCGCAGCTCGCTGCGGGTCGCCGTGGGCATCGTCATCGCAGTCGCCGCGCTGGTGCTCGCCGGAGTGGTGTTCACGGCCCTGACGCTGCTGATCGGCGATCCGTTCTACCAGCGCATCTGGCGTGCCGTCGAGACCGATCTGGGCGGCGAGGTGCCCGAGGGCGACGGCGGGTTCCTGGTCGCGCTCGGCGAGAGCATCCGCCTCATCGCGCTGGGCGCACTCGTCGCCCTGCTCGCCCTCGTACTCGGGCTCATCCCGCTCGTCGGCGCCGTCGTCGCGACCGCGACGAGTGTGCTTCTCACCGGCCGCCTGCTCGCCCGCGAGCTCACCGGCCGCGCACTGAACGCCCGCGACATGACGACCTACGACCGCTCGCAGCTGTTCGCCGCGCACCGGGGTCGTCTGCTGGGCTTCGGCACCGCGACACAGCTGTGCTTCATGGTGCCACTGGGGGCGGTGTTCATCATGCCGACCGCCGTCGTCGGGGCCACGCTGCTCTCGCGAGATCTCCTCGACCGCGCGCACCCCGCGCCGCCGGCGGCGGCGACCCCCTGCCCGCCTGCCGCCGGAGCGACACCGACGCCGCTGCCTCCACCGCCGTCAGCCGGGCCACGCTGACATGCCCGAGGGCGACACCGTCTTCCGCACCGCGAAGCGGCTCGATGCCGCGCTGCGTGGGAATCCGGTGACCCGCTTCGAGCTGCGCGTGCCGCGTGCCGCGACGGTCGATCTGGCCGGACAGACCGTGCACGACGTCGTCCCGCGCGGCAAGCATCTGCTGATGCGGATCGGCGAGTGGACGGTTCATTCCCATCTGCGCATGGACGGCGCCTGGCTGCTCTACTACCCGGGTGAGAAATGGCGGCATCCGGCGTTCCGAGTCCGCGCGATCGTCGCCACCGACACGGCCGAAGCGGTCGGCGTCGACATCGCCGAGGTGACGGTGGTCGCGACCCGAGACGAACACGAGCTGGTCGGCCACCTGGGCCCCGACCCGCTCGCGGAGGACTGGGACGCCGTCGAGGCGACCCGCCGAGTGAGCGCCGATGGACGCAGCATCCATGTCGCCCTGCTCGACCAGCGCAACGTCTCCGGCTTCGGCAACGAGTACGCGGCTGAACTGCTGTTCCTGCGCGGAATCCTGCCCGAGACGCCGGCCGCCGAGGTCGACGTCCCGGCGCTGCTCAATCTGGGCGCGCGCACGATCCGCGCCAACCGCGACCGGCCCGATCGCACCTTCACCGGGCAGACCGGCCGGGGCCGCACGGACTGGGTGTACGGGCGAGCGCAGCGCCCGTGTCGTCGCTGCGGAACGCCGATCCGCACGGGGTCGATCGGCGCCGATCCGACACGCAAGCGCATCACGTTCTGGTGCCCGATCTGCCAGCACTAGCGGTCATCCCGCTCCGGGAATGAAATGCGGTGCGCGGTGGTTGTAGATGTATCGGGACTACCCCGGGAACGGGAGGAATCGTGGGTAAGAACTACATCGATATCGAGGACGACCAGGGCGCGACGCTGCGGTACCGCAAGCACGTGAACGGCCGTGGACTCGTCGCGCACGGCGCGAAGGTGAATCCGAAGGCCTTCGTGGAGGTCGGTGCCTATATCGAACCCGGAGCGCACGTCGCCGCGGGTGCGCGCATCGCACGCGGCGCGTGGATCGAACCGGATGCCGTCATCGGCGAGAACGCCCGGATCGACGCGCACGCGCACATCGGCCCCGGTGCCGCCGTCGGCGACAACGCCTGGATCGGCGTGCGCACCGAGATCGGCGCCGGCGCGCGCGTGGCACGCGGCACGCGCATCGGACACGACGAGATCGTGGCGCCCGGTCTGACGGTGATCACCGACCAGAAGGGCCTCTGGCTGGCGGCCTGAACGCCAGAAGTCTCATGAAACGCCCTCCGGTTCCGGAGGGCGTTTTCTGCTGTCTGAGCCCGCATTTGGCGGCTTCACGACACGCATCCGCCCGGAGGCGATGACGCTTTTCGGACGTTGAACAGGCATTTCCCGCCGTGCCACAGTGACGGCGGGAGGCGGCTGCGATGTGGCCCGCCGATCGCGGACCGACACGTCGGCATGCCTTCTCCCTGACGAGCGCTCCATGCCAGGAGCGTCTTGAAGATCTCCGATCGGCAGGAAGAAGAACAGATGACATCCCGCATGATGCACCGAGGGGCGACGATGCTCCTCAGCGTCGCGGTCTGCGCAGGGCTCGTCCTCGCAGTCCCGACAGCCGCCGCCGGCAGCGCGCCCACGGCTGCCTCCCCGACAGCCGATGAGACGGCACCGCCCTACATCTCCGGACTGGTGAGCCCCGAGAGCGACGAGCTCGCACCTGCGCTGCCACCGATCTCGGCGAACACCGATGCGCTGCGCACGGGTGCCGGCGAAGACGAGGCCGCACCCGAGCGGCCGTCCATGCAGCAGCGATCCGCATCGAAGAACCTGCGCGCAGCGGCCGCCACCTGTACGACGGCGGACTTCGCCCAGGCCTCCAGCGCCTCGGTGGCCGACCTCGTCACGGCGAGCACCACCGACTGCGTGAACACGCTGTTCTCGGTCACCGGCACGCAGGCTGCGGCCGTCTTCAGCGAGGCGAAGATGGTCGCCGTCGCGAACACCCTGAAGTCGGCCGCGCAGTCGTACACCGGCGACAACTCGGCATCGACCACCCAGCTCGTGCTGTTCCTGCGCGCCGGGTACTACGTGCAGTACTACGACTCGAACGTGCCGGACTTCGGCACCGCGCTGCGCACCGCCGTCAGCGGTGCCCTGGACACGTTCTTCGGCAACCCGCGCTCGCAGGACGTCACTGACGCGAACGGCGAGACGCTGTCCGAAGCGGTCACACTGATCGACAGTGCCGAGCTCAACGACCGGTACATCCATGTCGTGAAGCGACTGCTCACCGACTACGACTCGAGCTACGACTCATCGTGGTGGATGCTCAACGCCGTCAACGGCACGTTCACCGTGCTGTTCCGCGGGCATCAGGTGCCGGCCTTCGTCGACGCCGTCGCCGCGGACGGATCGCTGCTGGTCACGCTGCGGGACTTCGCCCTCGGTCACACTGACCTGCTCAGCGGTCAGAACGCCTACCTGGTGACGAACGCCGGGCGTGAACTCGGCCGCTTCCTCGGCGACGCGCAGGTGAAGGCCGTCGTGAAGCCGCACGTGAAGTCGGTGCTCGACCAGACCTCGCTCGACGGACCCGCATCGGGTCTGTGGGTCGCAGTCGCCCAGATGGCGGACTGGTACGACGCCTCGGAGTGCAGCTACTACGGCACCTGCAACCTGCAGGAGCGCATCGAAGCGCACGTGCTGCCCACCACGCACGTGTGCAGCCAGAGCATCACGATCCGCGCGCAGGACATGAACGCCGAAGAGCTCTCCGACAGCTGCGACAGCCTCAATGCGCAGGACGCGTACTTCCACTCCGTGGCGAAGGACGACGGTCCCGTGCCGGACGATGTGAACACCACGATCGAGGTCGTCGTGTTCGACTCGAGCGATGACTATCAGTCGTATGCCGGCAGCCTGTACGGCATCGACACCAACAACGGCGGCATGTACCTCGAGGGCGACCCCTCTCAGGTCGGCAACATCGCGCGCTTCATCGCCTACGAAGCCGATTGGCTGCGACCGGAGTTCGCCATCTGGAACCTGAACCACGAGTACACCCACTACCTCGACGGTCGCTTCAACATGCACGGCGACTTCGCTGAGAACATGACCACGCCGACGATCTGGTGGGTAGAGGGCTTCGCCGAGTACATCTCGTACCACTACCGTGATCTTCCGTACACGGCGGCCCAGGAGCTCGCCGCGACAGGACAGTACACACTGAGTGAGCTGTTCGACACCACATACGACCACGACACCGACCGCATCTACCGCTGGGGCTATCTCGCCGTGAGCTTCATGCTCAACCAGCATCCGAATGAGATGCAGACCGTGCTCGGCGACTATCGTTCCGGCAACTGGAGCTCTGCCCGCAACTACCTGAAGAACAGCATCGGCACCGCGTACGATGCCGAGTTCGCGGACTTCCTCACGCGCTGCGCGCAGGGCGACTGCTCCGATGACCTGGGTGGTGGCACTCCCGACCCGGGTCCGGATCCGGATCCCGACCCGGGCGAGAACACCTGGGAGGTGCCGGTCTGCGACGATGCGGACGCGCGCCTGCTCGGGCAGGCCTGCGGTCGCATGCAGATGTCCGCTGAGCAGGGAGACTCGCGATACCTGCTGGTGTGGATCCCCGAGGGCACCGACCGGCTGACGGTCACCTCAGGCGGCGGGCTCGGTGACGCCGACCTGTACGTGAGCCACTCCGGATGGGCGAGCCCGCAGAGTCACACCGGACGATCGACAAACGCGGGCAACAGCGAGCAGGTCATCATCGAATGGCCCGCTTCGGGGTGGAACTACATCACGCTGCACGGAGTCGAGGACTTCTCGAACGTCAGCGTGGTCAGTCACTACTGACACCACCGCACCGAGCACCCCTCGGGTGCGACGATCACCGCGGCGCGGGTTCCGGCGAGAGCATGCCGGAGCCCGCGCTGCCGGCATGATCGGCGTCGCGTGCCAGGTTCGGAAGCAGGCGGCCGACACGCAGGCCGAGCTGGAACCTGCCGCGGGCGCCGAGCCGCAGCTGGATCGTCTGGATCTGCCGCTGCACCGTGCGAGTGCTCAGCCCGAGCGAACGGGCGATGCTCGCATCTGTGCGCCCCATCACGAGGTACTTCAGCAGCTCGATCTGCTCGCCGGTGAGCACCCCCACCGCGTCGAGGCGCTGCTCGGTGACCGGGAGTGCGCGCGTCCAGATCGTCTCGAACATGTCGCGCACGTGGCCCACCGCCACCGGGTGCGTGGTGTGGAATCCGAGGTGCTCGGCCGCGGGGTAGCCCTTCGCGATGACGAGCGCCTCTTCGCCGTCGCGGATCAGCACTCGGCACGGCACGTGATCCGAGACCCGGGCGTTCTCACCCTGCTCGATCGCGCTCAGGGTCGCCTCGAGATGCGCGTCCTGATCGAAGATGTCGGTGGAGTACGCGACGCGGTACCTCACACCGGTGGCGAGTGCCCTGGACTGCGAGGGGCTCTGCCCGAGCGTGTCGTCACAGTAATCCCCGTTGTCGAGCGCGTCGATCGACCGGACAGCCGCGAGCTGGAGCGCGCCGAACAGACGGGTCATCTCCTCCTGCCGGACGATGGCAGTGCCCAGCGGCTCGCCATCTGGCGGCACGGTCGGGCCCGACGGCCGTCTCGAGTTCGCGGTGCCCGGGCCGTCGGCGGCACGGGCTGTGCGGATGAGAGCTTCCAGTCGATCGGTCAGTTCAGCAACATCCATCGGCACGCCTTCGTCTGTGGAGTGTCTGCAGACTATCCCGCACGGCTGGCGCACCCGCCCGCTATGACGGCTTTACGACAGCGGCGAGACCCTTCACCTCAGAGCAGCCCACGTTCGGATCGCTGAAGACGCAGAATCGAACTCTAAGTGAGAGTACGCTCTTCATTAGAAAATCATGGGCATCAGCGAACGCGCGACCGGCATCGGCGCGCTTGCCGACGAGACGCGGCGAGCGCTGTACGAGTTCGTCGCCGCGCAGCCGGGACCGACCGGCCGTGATGCCGCCGCGAAGGCGACCGGGATCCCCGTGCACATGGCACGCTTCCACCTCGACAAGCTCGTCGAGGTGGGTCTGCTCGAGACCGAGTTCCGCCGGCTCAGCGGGCGCACCGGTCCGGGTGCCGGGCGCCCTTCCAAGCTCTACAGCCGCGTCTCGGGCACCGTCAGCGTCTCGCTGCCGGAGCGCCGGTACGACCTGGTCGGTCATCTGCTCGCCGGCGCGATCGAATGCGCCGCCGACGGGATGCCATTGTCGGATGCTGTCGATCAGGTCGCCCGCGAAGAAGGGCGCCGCATCGCAGCATCCGCTCCTGTGGGCGATGACGGAGGCGACAGCATCACCCGCGTCGCCACTGTGCTCGACGCGCACGGCTACGAGCCCCGACGCGAAGGTGCCGCGCTCGCGCTCGCGAACTGCCCGTTCGACTCGCTCGCCCGCGACCACACGCAGTTGGTGTGCTCGGCGAATCTGTCGCTGATCGACGGCATCCTCGACGGCCTCGGCTGCGACGGGTTGTGTGCGCATGCTGAGCCGCACGAAGGACAGTGCTGTGTGGCGGTGCGACGGGCCTGAGCCGAACAGCCTGCTGCAGGGAGACTCACCTGTCCCGGGCACCCGGACTCGGCTGCCGCTACGCTGAACCGATGAGCAATGACCGGCGTCGCCCCGCCCGCGCGGGCCGAGCCCGACCGGCCAAACCGGCGCACAAGAAGGCGCAGGCCAAGAACGCGAAGCACAAGAAGGCACCCGCCAAACGCTTCGACGAACCGAAGCCGGCGCCTGAGGAGCCGCGTACGTTCCGGCTCGGGGTCATCCCCGGCGCGACGCCCGGCAAGTGGGTGGACGCCTGGAAGCAGCGGATGCCGCACGTCGAGATCGAGCTGGTGCCGCTGACCGTCGCCGGGCAGCGCGATCGACTCACCGAGCTCGATGCCGCGATCGTGCGCCTGCCGATCGAGCGACCCGACGATCTGCATGTGATCCCGCTGTACGAGGAGGTGCCGGTCGTCGTGGCTGCCGCGGACTCGCATCTGATGGCCGCCGACGAACTGGCATCCGATGACCTCGCGGGCGAGGTGCTGATCACCCCGGCCGATGACGTGCTCGGCCCGCTCGACCTGCCGACCGTCGAGCCGGGTTTCGCGCGGCTCGGCACCACTGAGGACGCCATCGCGACTGCCGCGACCGGCGCGGGAATCGTCATCGTGCCGATGTCGCTGGCGCGCCTGCACCACCGCAAGGACGCCGACTACCGGGTGCTCGCAGACGGCCCCGTCTCACCTGTCGCCCTCGCGTGGCGCCGCGATGCGACCACGCCCGATGTCGAGACTTTCGTCGGCATCGTGCGCGGCCGCACCGCGAACTCCTCGCGCTGACGCTCGCGCAGCACCGCCGAGACCCCCACGTAGCGTCGAGACCCCCAGCTGTGGGCGGCCACAGCTGGGGGTCTCGACGGCAGGTGGGGGTTCCGGCGAGAAGAGGTCAGGTCGCCACGGGCACCGCGGCCTCGACCCGCAGACCCTCGGCGCGGGCATCCACCCGCACCCGCCCGCCGTCAGCCAGCGCGCCGGTGACCAGCAGGTCGGCGATGCGGTCGTCGACCTCGCGCTGGATCAGGCGGCGCAGCGGCCGGGCCCCGTACTCGGGCTCGTAGCCGTGCTCGCCGAGCCACTCCACCGCAGCATCGGTCACCTCGAACGCGATCTCGCGCGCCGCGAGGCGCTGCGCGCCGGCATCCAGCATCAGCCGCACGATGCGGCCCAGCTCATCACGCGAGAGCTTCTGGAACAGCACGATCTCGTCGATGCGGTTCAGGAACTCCGGCCGCATCGCCTCGCGCAGCTTGCCCATGACCCGAGCACGCAGGTCGTCCGCAGACGCGAAGCCATTCGCCGATGCATCCTGCGACGCCACGAAGCCGAGCGCGCCCGACCGCGAGGCCAGGAACTCCGACCCGATGTTCGAGGTCATCACGATCACCGTGTTGCGGAAGTCGACCGTGCGGCCCTGGCCGTCGGTCAGGCGTCCGTCGTCGAGCACCTGCAGCAGCAGGTTGAACACGTCGGGGTGCGCCTTCTCGATCTCGTCGAACAGCACGATCGAGTACGGGTTGCGCCGCACGCGCTCGGTGAGCTGGCCGGCCTCGTCGTAGCCCACGTACCCCGGAGGGGCTCCGACCAGACGCGACACGGTGTGCCGCTCGCCGAACTCGCTCATGTCGAAGCGGATGACAGCGGTCTCGTCGTCGAAGAGCCGGTCGGCGAGTGCCTTCGCCAGCTCGGTCTTGCCGACGCCGGTCGGACCGAGGAACAGGAACGAGCCGACCGGACGCCGTGCGTCGCCCATGCCGGTGCGGCTGCGCCGCACGGCGCGCGCCACCGCGGCTACCGCGTCGTCCTGCCCGATCACGCGGGCGTGCAGATCGTTCTCGAGGTCGCCGAGGCGCTCGCGCTCGGTCTCGGTGAGACGGCTCACGGGGATGCCCGTGGCGCGCGAGATCACCGCGGCGATATCGGGCTCGTCGACGACCGCGTCCTTCGAGGCGGACGCCCCGCGAGCGCCTGCCTCGTCGATGCGGCGCTGCCCGTCGGCGATGGCATCGCGCAGCCGCGACGCCTCCTCGTAGTGCTCCGATCCGACGGCGGCGTTCTTCTGCGCCTCCAGCTCGGCCAGCTCGGTGAGCAGGGATTCGACATCGCTGACGACACCGAGCTTCAGCCGCAGCCGGGCTCCGGCCTGATCGATCAGGTCGATGGCCTTGTCGGGCAGCACGCGATCCGGCAGATAGCGGGCACTGAGCTCGACGGCGGCCCGGATCGCCTCGTCGGTGTACGTCACCGCGTGGTGCTCCTGGTAGGCGGACTTCAGCCCCTGCAGGATCAGCACGGCGTCGTCGACCTGTGGCTCGGCGACCTTGACCGGCTGGAAGCGGCGCTCCAGCGCCGGGTCCTTCTCGATCCGGCGGTACTCGCTGAGAGTCGTCGCGCCGACCAGGTGCAGGTCGCCGCGAGCGAGCCGCGGCTTGAGGATGTTCCCGGCATCCATTCCGCCCTCGCCGGATCCGTCGGCGCCGACGACGGTGTGCACCTCATCGATGAACACGATGATCTCGCCCTTGTGCGCGGCGATCTCGTCCATCGTCTTGGTGAGGCGCTCCTCGAAGTCGCCGCGGTAGCGCGTGCCCGAGAGCATCGCCGGAAGATCCAGCGCGATCACCCGGCGGCCCTGCAGCTGCGCGGGCACGGCATCGTCGACGATCGCGCGGGCCAGGCCCTCGACGATCGCCGTCTTTCCGACACCGGCCTCGCCGATCAGCACAGGGTTGTTCTTCGTGCGGCGGCTGAGGATCTCGATGGTCTGCTCGATCTCATCCGACCGGCCGATCACCGGGTCGAGTTCGCCATCGCGTGCGCGGGCGGTGAGGTCGAGCCCGTATTGGTCGAGCATCGGGGTTTCGGATGCTGTCGCCTGAGCACCCTCGGCCGCCGCCTCGCCCCCTGCGGCGACGGGCTCGCGCAGGCCCTGCGTGAGGGCCTCGGCGGTGACTCCGACGCGCGCGAGGATCTGCCCGGCGGGCACGTCCTGCCCGAGGACCAGAGCGAAGAACAGGTGCTCGGGGTCGATGTAGGTGGCACCCGACGAACGGGCGACCTGATAGGCGTGAAACAGCGCACGGCTGGCACTGGGGGTGATGGTGGCTGCGCCCTGACCGGACGACTCCCCGGGCATGGGGAGGCCGGCGTCGACGGCGGCGATGATGGTCTTCGGGTCGACGCCGATGTGACGGATCGCCTGCGCCACCGCGTCGTCCTCGACGATCACGCGCAGCACGTGCAGCGCGTCGAGCTCGGTCTGACCGCGCTCCAGCGCGAAGCGACCGGCGCGCTGCAGGATCTGCTGGGTGCGCGCGGTGAGGAACCGGCTGAGGTCGATCGAGCGAGCCTGCCGGCCCCGTTCACCTGCGAGATAGCGGGCCAGGAACTCGTCGAAAGACCCCGACCCCGCCTCGTTGAACTCGTTGGGCATTGCGCTTCCTCTCAAAGTTGAGCGTAGTTCTATCAACTTCAACATCAGATGATGACCGATATTCCCGATCCGCGTCAAACCGGCCCAATAGAATCTCTCCATGTCCTCGGTGCTGTACGTGTGCGTCCGTCCTGAGCGCAGCGCGGCGGATGCCGAGCACCGCTCGTTCAGCCGGGGTCTCGGCCTCGGCGCACTCGATCGCATCGACCTGCTGCACGCCTCGCTCGAGACCGTCGAGTGGCAGCGTTACCAGGGCTTCGTCATCGGCGGGTCGCCCTTCAACGTCACCGACACCGACAAGGGCGAACACCAGCGCGCCGTCGAACACGATCTCGAGCGCATCGCCGCGCGCACGCTCGACGGCAGGGCCACGACGCTGTTCACCTGCTACGGCATCGGCGTCGTCACACGGATGCTTGGCGGCGAGGTGCACACGGCCCAGCCCGAGCAGGCGAGCGCGACCCGCATCGACCTCACCGCGGCGGGCCGCTCCGATGCCCTCTTCGGACCGAGTGGGGCGAGCCTGTCGGTGTTCACCGCACACAAGGAGTCGGCGCGCGAGACACCGCCGGATGCCGTGCTGCTGGCCACCAGCGACGCCTGCACGGTGCAGGCGTACCGGGTGGGCGAGCGCCTGTACGCCACCCAGTTCCATCCCGAGGCGTCACCGCAGGACTTCGCCGATCGCATGGCCGTGTACCGGGCATCCGGTTACTTCGACCCCGCACAGTACGACGCGACCGAGCGCGCGGTGCTGTCGGCGTCGGTCGACGGCGACCAGCTGCTCACGCGCTTCCCCGACCTGATCGGGGCGTGACCGCGTCAGCCGCGGGCGAGCGCGATCCGCTCAGCGAGGTAGCCCGCGAGCGGCACCGGCGACGCGCCCGGCGCCCACCGCACGTGCGGCTCGCCGTCGACGAGCACGAGTGGCCCGGAGGCGTCGCCCGTGTCGACTGCCGCGACGTCGATCGGATGCCAGTCCACGTGCACGATCTCGCCTTCGGCGAAGCCGCCGCGCCGCGCCTGCGCCCGCCGATCGGCACGCGCCCTGGCCGACTCGGCGGTGTACCCACGGCGCACCTCGGCCGCCGCGCGCAGGACCTCGCCCGTCTCGAACACCGCGTCGTCGGCGAGCAGCAGCACCCCCAGATGCCACGCCTGGCCAGCGCGCACGATCCGCGTGCCACGCCAGCGTGACACCTTGACGACGCCGAGGCCGTTCTGCGGCACATCACGCAGCTCGTCACGCGCGTTCGCGAGCAGAGCAGCGGCCGTCATCACAGCTCTCCTCGAGATGATGCGCCCCGCACAGCCGCGCGCTCACCGCGCAGCGTCATGCCGACCAGCGGGTACAGCAGCACCGACAGCATCCCCGCGCCGACCAGTGCGGCGGCGATGTCGGTTCCGAGCATCTCCCGGTCGACGCCGATCGCGGTCACCGCGACGATGATCGGCAGGCCCGTGGCCGACAGCAGCGCAAGGGCAGTGCGATCCCGCCCGCTCATCTCGGCAGTCGCCGAGAACTGCGCGGCCAGGCCACGGATCACGAGCAGGACGATCAGCAGCAGTGGCACGAGGGCCGACGCGAGTGGCGTCGCCAGCAGTGCGTCCAGGTCGAATGTGACACCGGTGTAGATGAAGAAGATGGGCACGAGAAAACCGAACGCGATGGCCTCGACCTTGCTCTCCACCTCTTCGGCATCCTTCCTCGAAGCGCTCGACATCACGATGCGCCACACGCTCCCGGCGACGAACGCGCCCAGCAGGATGTCGAGGTCGAGCCACATGCTCAACGCCACCAGCGCGGCGACGAGCAGCAGCACGAAGCGCACCCCGAACTGCGCCGAGGTGTGCAGCGTGGCGCTGACGACGGCATGCAGTCGGCCGTGCGGCAGGCGGCGCGCCGCGTAGACGGTGAGCAGCGCCACCGCGACGAACACGAGCAGGATGACGGTCGCGGCCGGCGCCGAGCGCACACTGAGGAAGATCGAGATCGCGATCAGGGGGAGGAACTCGCCGACCGTGCCGACCGCGGTGATCGCGCGGCCGAACGGCGTGCCGAGTTCTCCGGCGTCACGCAGAACGGGCAGCAGGGTGCCCAGTGCCGTCGAACTGAGTGCGATCGCGACGACCACCATGCCGTCGCCCGGTGCGATGAGCACGCCGACGCCGATTCCCAGGGCGATACTCAGCAACCAGCCGAACGACGCGCGACCCAGCGGCCGGCGGCCGATCGCGGCGAAGTCGATCTCGGTGCCGGCGACGAAGAACAGCATGGCCAGCCCGATCTCGCTCAACACGCCCATGATCGCGTCGGGGTGCACCCAGCCGAGCACGGCCGGCCCCGCCAGGATGCCGAGCAGCAGCTCGAACACGACTACCGGGATCCGCACGACCGAGCCCACCGCGCGGGCGAGGAGCGGCGCGACCACCGCCAGCAGCGGAATCAGGACGAGGCCGAGGGCGCTGTGTTCCACCCGCTCAGCGTACTGGGCGGGTGGGTGTCACCGGCAGTGCTTCCCACCCGGCCCCGCCCGGGGCTGTTCGAGCACTCACGCCCCGGACGGATACCCCTGCTGCTTCAGCATCCGCGCCAGGTGCACGGCCCCGCCGACCGCGGTCTTCATCGAGGACGCCACCTTCTCGGGCGTCTGCGGAAGATCCTTGTAGTCGGTCTTGTGCATGGCCTCACCGTTCCAGTAGACGCCGCCCTGCGCGGGCACGGTGAATCCGATGTCGTTCAGCGCCTGGAACAGCACCGCGATGATGTGATGCGCCCCGTCCTCGTTGCCGACCACTGCGGCGAGCGCGACCTTGTCGAACAGGATCGGACGCCCCTCGGCGTCGGTCTCGGCCAGTTCGGCGTCCAGCCTCTCGAGCACGCGCTGGGCGACACTCGACGGCTGCCCCAGCCACGTGGGCGTGACGAGCACGACGATGTCGGCCGCGAGCACCTTCTCGCGCAAGGCCAGCCAGGCATCGCCGTCGCCCATGTCCTTGTCGACACCGGGGAGGATCTGGTGGTCGACGGCGCGCACATGCTCGCAGTCGACTCCGTACTCGGCGAGCTGCTTCTCAAGCTGCCAGCTCATCAGCTCAGAGCTCGAGGCCTCCGGCGATGGCTTGAGTGTGCAGGAGATCGCGAGTGCGGTGAGGGTCATGGAGACTCCTTTCAGACGCTGGTGTTGCGGCCGCCGATGACGCGGATCAGGAACGCGATGAGGGCGATGGCGCCGACGATGAGGGCCACCCACAGCAGCCACTGCAGCGCGGCGTTCAGGCCGGACACGATCGCGACGATGATCGCGATGACGATGATGATCACGAGGGCGATGTTCATAACCAGCTCCTTGCATAGACGTTTAGCACGGAAGGCCCGTGCTTTGCGTGTGGTGCCGAGCATGTCAGCAGGTCATCGCCGCGGTCGCGGGGGTTGACGCGGTCGGATGCCGGTGCTAGCCGCCACGCGAGCCGCGCGTGCACGCGCAGACCGTCTGCTGTCAACCCCCTCACAGTGGGCGCCCCGGCGTGGGCATGCTGACGATGACCACCGCAGACAAGACGACAGCAGGAGGACATCATGCCCCGCGGACGCGGTTCCAACAGCCTCAAGGATCCCGAACTCTACGAAGAGCTCCGTGACGACGGCGCGTCGAAGGAGAAGGCGGCCAGGATCTCGAACGCCGCCGCCCGCGACGGCCGGGAGTCAGTGGGCGAGCGCGGCGGCAAGGCGGAGGACTACGAGGACCGCACCGTCGACGAACTGCGCGCCAGGGCCAAGGAGCTCGGTCTCACCGGCTACTCGGACAAGCGCAAGTCGGAGCTCATCTCGATGCTCCGCAACCACTGACACCCACCACTGATCGCGAGGACAAGAGCATGGCGCAGCAGCGCACCCAGAAGCAGAACGCCGAGAGCGGATTCCGGGCGTCGGCACAGTTGGGCAAGAATCTCCAGCGGGTGCTGGTCGACCTACTCGAACTGCAGTTCCAGGGCAAGCAGGCGCACTGGAACGTCGTGGGCACGAACTTCCGCGACCTCCATCTGCAGCTCGACGAGATCGTGAGCGCCGCGCGCAGTCTGGCCGATGTCGTGGCAGAGCGGATGCGCGCCCTGCACGCCGTGCCCGACGGCCGCAGCGCGACCGTCGCCGAATCCACGGCTCTGCCCGGGTTCCCGCAGGGTGAGGTCGACACCACCGAGACGATCGACCTGATCACCGGACGGATCGAGACCGCCGTCGCCACGGTGCGCGACGTGCATGACTCGGTGGACGACGAGGATCCGACCACAGCCGACATCCTGCACGGCGTGCTGGAGCAGCTCGAGCAGTTCGCCTGGATGGTGAGCGCCGAGAACCGCAAGCCGCAGAAGTGAGCTGACAGATGAGCATGACGCACTGAGCAGGGGTGGCGAACGATTCGCACCGACGGCGACGGACGGGCAGAATCGACACACACCCCCTCTCAGGAGCACCCATGCCGCACACCGACACCGCCCGCCTTCTCATCGCCTGCGATGACCAGCCCGGCATCGTCGCCGCCGTCGCGGGAGTACTGGCCGAGCACGGCGCGAACATCATCTCCCTCGATCAGCACTCCACCGACGAGGTCGGCGGGCGCTTCTTCCAGCGCACGGTGATCCATCTCGACGGGCTTTCGGCGAAGCGTCCGGCGCTGGAGGCGTCGATCACCGGTGTGGCGGAGCGCTTCGGCATGGAGTGGTCGCTGCACGACACCGCCAAGCGCAAGCGCGTGGCGATCTTCGTGTCGAAGTACGACCACTGCCTGATGGAGCTGCTGTGGCGCACGCAGCGCGGTGAACTCGACATCGACGTGACCATGGTGGTGTCGAACCATCCCGATCTCGCCGAGTCGGTGCGCACATTCGGCGTGCCGTTCGTGCACATCCCCTCGGGCACGGGGGCGGACGCCAAGGCCGAGATGGAGGCGCGCCAGCTCGCGCTGCTGCAGGGCAACGTCGACCTGGTGGTGCTGGCCCGGTACATGCAGATCCTCACCGACGACTTCATCGAGCGCATCGGCGCCCCGGTGATCAACATCCACCACTCCTTCCTGCCAGCGTTCATCGGTGCGAACCCGTACGCGAGGGCGAAGGATCGCGGGGTGAAGCTGATCGGCGCGACAGCGCACTACGCGACCGCCGACCTCGACGAGGGACCCATCATCGAGCAGGACGTCACCCGCGTCACGCACGCCGAGTCGGCCGCCGAACTGCAGCGTCGGGGCGCCGACGTGGAGCGCTACGTGCTCGCCCGCGCCGTGAAGTGGCATGCCGAGGATCGCGTCATCGTGCACGGCCGCTCGACCGTCATCCTCTAGAAGACGCACGGCGCCGGGCAGCGCAGCAGTTCAGCTGTCCAGCACGTTCACACTCAGCCCGCGCGCGGCTGCGGCGAATCGGTGGTCGTTCGTCCACAGTGCTGCACATCCCGACTGCTGTGCTGCCGCGAGATGAAGTGCGTCCGGCGCCCTCAGTCCGTGCTTCGCGCGAATCTCGGCAGCACGAACGTAGGCATGAACATCGAGGTCGACCCGATTGAAGCGCTCGAATGCGGCGAAGAATCGATCACGCATCTCCAAGTTTCCATCGCGCAGCGGCTTGATCAAGCACTCGTGCAGCACGAGGTCGCTCACGGCAACCAGGTCGGTGGTTCTCCGCAACGCCTCCCTCACTCTTGCGCCTCGCTCGCCGCCGTCTTCGACCAGGTAGATGAGGATGCAGCTGTCGAGGTAGATCATTCCCAGCTGTCCCGCGCTTCCTGGATCTGCGCATCGATCTGCTCTGACGAGACCGCCAGCCGCGGCGGCAGCGGGTTCGCGTCAAACCATTCGGCGAGGGCGACACCGGTGAGCGGAAGATCAATCGGTCCGATAGGGACGATCTTCGCGACCGGTACACCCCGATTCGTGATCACCACTTCTCCGCCCGCACGCGACTCTGCAATCAGACGGGAGAGGTTGTTCCGCGCCTCCAGAACGCTGTGCATCGCCATAACGCCAGGTTAGCCATCTTGCTAGCCAGAATCAATGCGCGTTGCTCTCCTCGCATTCACGGGGATACGGGCACGCCCTGGGTGAGTTCGGCGAACACCTCGTCCGCGCTCTCCCGCGTCGCGAGCGGTGCGGACTGGCCGAGCCAGAGCGACTGCAGCTCGCCCATTCCGCGCTGCCCGGCGACTGCGCGGAACCGCCCGGTCAGCCAGTTCTGTGCGGGGAAGGGCGCGATGGCACCGGATGCCTCGATCTCGCGCACCGCCCGGTTGGGCGCACCGCGTGAGAGCCGGCCGCTCATCGCCCTGGTCAGCACACTCTCATCGGCGGCTGTCGAACGGATCGCCGCACGGTGCGCGTCGTTCGCCGCCGATTCAGCGGTGGCGAGGAACGCGGTGCCGACCTGCACGGCCGACGCCCCGAGCGCGAACGCCGCCGCGACCCCACGACGGTCGGCGATGCCGCCGGCGGCGATCACCGGCACGTCGACGGCGTCAGCGACCTGGGGCAGCAGGGAGAACAGCCCGACCAGGGACTCCTCAGCGGGGCGCAGGAACGACACCCGGTGGCCGGCTGCCTCCGAACCGGTCGCGACGACGGCATCCACCCCGCCGTCCTGCAGCGCGACCGCCTCGGCGACGGTGGTGGCGGTGCCGACGACGCGGATGCCGCGGCGATGCGCCTCGTCGACAAGGTCGGCGCCAGGCACTCCGAAGACGACGCTGAGCACCGCCGGGGATGCATCCCAGATCGCGTCGAGCTGCTCGTCGAGGCTCGGCAGATACTGCTCGGGGCGTGCCGGGGGTTCGATGCCCACTGCGGCGAAGAACGGCTCCAGTGTGCGCGCGTGACCCTCGTGCTCGGCCCCCGGCGCGACCTCGTCGCCGGTCGGGAGCCAGATGTTGAAGGCGAACGGCGCGTCGGTCCGCCGCCGCAGCGCGGCCGCGGTCTCGCGGATGCGCTGGCCGTCGTAGCCGTACAGCCCGTACGACCCCAGCCCGCCCGCGTCACTGACCGCCGCCGTCAGAGCGGGCGACGAGAGCCCGCCGAAGGGCGCCAGGACGATCGGATGCCGGATGCCGAGCAGTTCGCGCAGATCAGTCACCCTCCGAGGCTACGCCCGGGCCCAACGGGTCGGCGGGCCCGTGTCACTCGGCGTCACAGGGGCGGCCGCTCCCGGGGAGGCGGGCGGTGCCGGATCGGCGACGGTGCGCGCGATCGGTCGGAGGCGTTGGCGACGGCCAGGTCCAGCGCCTCGAAGAGGCGGTCGAAGTCGCGGAAGCGCGTGGTGCGCGGACACGGCGTGCGCAGCCAGAGCACATCGAGCACGCCGGAGGGATGCCGGTCGACGTAGGCGATCAGGCAATCGGCATCGGCCTGCCGCCGGGCGGGATCGCAGATGCGCCAGCTGTCGTGCC
Source organism: Microbacterium bandirmense (assembly GCF_037204185.1). NCBI lineage: Bacteria > Bacillati > Actinomycetota > Actinomycetes > Micrococcales > Microbacteriaceae > Microbacterium > Microbacterium bandirmense. The sequence continues at coordinate 115,153 of NZ_JBBDGM010000007.1, forward strand.
CCAGCCTGTCGAGTTCCCACCTGCCGTGGGATGCCGACGATCTCGGACCGTCGGAGACCGTGGCGGTCATAGCGGCTTCCCTCCGGTCACCGCGAGCACGCTGCCCGAGGTGTACGAGGACTCCTCGGATGCCAGATACACATACGCTCCGGCGAGTTCGGCCGGCTGCCCGGCGCGGCCCAGAGGAGTGTCGGAGCCGAAGTTCTCGACCTTCTCCGCGTCCCATCCGGTACCCGGGATCAGCGGCGTCCAGATGGGTCCTGGGGCGACGGCATTGACGCGGATGCCGCGCTCACCGGCCTCCTCGGCGAGGGCCTTCACGAAGGCGACCTGCGCGGCCTTCGTCATGGCGTAGTCGATCAGGCCCGGAGAGGGGTTGTACGCCTGGATCGACGCGGTCACGATGATGCTCGCTCCCGCGTCGAGGTGCGGGTAGGCGGTGCGGGCGGTGATCATCATGCCCAGCAGGTTCGTGTCGAACACCCGCCTCATGTCGTCGGTCTCCAGTGATCCGAAGCCGTCGACGTCGTGCTGAAAGCCGGCGTTGAGCACGAGCACATCGAGGCCGCCGAAGGCGTCGCGCGTGCGGCTCACCACATCCTGCGCGAACTGTTCGTCGCGCAGATCGCCGGGCAGGCTCAGAGCCTCGCGTCCGGCGTCGCGGATGAGACCGGCGGTGGCGTCGGCGTCTTCCTGCTCCTCCGGCATGTGCACGATCGCGACGTCGGCGCCCTCACGGGCGAACGCGATGGCCGCCGCCCTGCCGATACCCGAATCGCCGCCTGTGATCAGCGCCCTGCGCCCGGCGAGCCGGCCGTGACCGCGATAGCTGCTCTCGCCGTGGTCGGGTGTCGGCTCCGTGCGCTCGGTGTGGCCGGGCTGATCCTGCTGCTGGGCGGGGAATCCCTCTTGATGGTGCTGGTGACGGGGATCAGACGTGGTGTCAGTCATCGTTTGCGCCTCTTCCGGAGTCTGGAGATGTGACCGGCTCGTAGGGAGAGAGCCGACAACGGACACTCTCATTCCCCTTGATCCGATATTCCAGGGGGTTGACAGTTCGCGGCCGCGGGCGAATGCTGTTCGCGCAGAAGGGAGGAGCGACGATGAGCGGGATCGACGAGGGCATGATGCCCGAACATGTGCAACCGCAGCATCCGGACGACGACACGGTCGATGAGAGCATCGTCCGGCCGCATACCGGCGACGACGCAGAGGATGACGACGGCGGCCGGCGTGCAGACGACGAAGGCGACGACCCGGATCACGCAGACGGCGCGGGCGATCAGTCCTCGGCGACGGGCGCCTGATTCTCGGGAGGCTCCGGCACCAGGTGCAGCCCGGCGGGCGTGTTCGCCGTGTACGCGAGGGCCTCGATCCAGGCGCGGTTCACCTCGGGCTGACGGCTTCCGAAGTACTTGAAGACGAGCGAGCTGCCCGGCTGCACCCACACGGTCGTCCGGCCGCCACCGACGCTGGCGTCCTCGCGCCAGCTGAACGGGAACGGCTCCCCTCGGCGCAGCTTCGCGGTCATCACGAGCTGCACATGCGTGAGAGCGCGGTCCTCGATCTCGGTCTTCACCGTGCCGTCATAGACGAACTTTCCCATGCTCACAGACCCTTCTGCACGTCGCGGACTACCCCACTGGCGTCCCCGGCGCAAGTGGTGCAAGCTTAGCGTCATGGGCTGGCTCTACTACGGCGATACCGTCGAACCGATCGAGATCGAAGACCGTGCTCTGGCTCACCTCAAGGTCGTCATCGCGACCAAGCTGCGCCGCAACGAGAGCTTCACGCTCTCATGGCAGCATCCACCGGCGAATCCGACCGGCAGATCGACGATCTGGTTGCACCCGTCGATCCCGCTGCGTTTCGTGTTCGCCGAGGCGGAGCGCCCCGAGTTGAGCGCCGAGTGGATCACGGCGCTGGCGAACTCCGCCAGCAGCACGGGCGGCATCACCCTGCTTCCCGAGCACCTCGACGGCAACGACTGACCGGTGCCGCGCACCCGCGTGAACGGTGGCTGACGAGCTGACAGGGACCTGTCAACCCCATTCGGGGCGGCGTGAGCTCTCGCTACGTTCGGGAACACGCGAACACAGCACGAGGGAGAACGGGACGATGACCCTGACACGAGAGATCATGACACCGAACGCACAGTGCATCGGCGAGAACGATGCACTGTCGATCGCCGCCGAGCGGATGAGCGAGCTCGACGTCGGCGCTCTGCCGATCTGCGGCGAGGACGGCAGGCTGAAGGGCATGCTGACCGACCGTGACATCGTCGTGAAGGCGGTGGCCACCGGGTTGGATCCCGACACGACCAACGCCGGCCGGTTCGCCGCCGGCAAACCCGTGACCGCTCAGTCGGACACCGACATCGAGCAGGTGCTCGAGCTCATGAAGGAGCACCAGATCCGTCGAGTTCCGGTGATCGAGGATCATCGACTGGTGGGGATCATCAGCCAGGCCGACATCGCCCGTCACCTCGAGGTGGCTGCGACCGGCCGCACCGTGGAGGAGATCTCGCGCTAGACCGCCGCCCAGGGCACGGGCACCGAAAGCTCACCGAGGAGGAGACATGGATGACCGACACGAGGCTCACCGGCCGACGACGACCCACGCCGAGTGGGGTGCTGGGGATCCGCACCTGCGCATCACCGGCACCGAGGGTGAGCGCACAACCTTCCACATCACCGCCGACGAGGTCACGATCGGCTCCGGTGCCGAGTGCACGCTGCTGCTTCCCGGGTCCGACCCGCTGCATGCGACCATCGTGCACGACGATCGCGACGAGTACGTGCTCACCCTGCACGGCCCCGGCGGGATGAACGCGAATCGCGAGGAGGACGGCGACGCCCGCTCCGAGGTGCTGCGCACCGGAGCGCACTTCTCGATCGCGCAGTGGGAGCTGGTGTTCGGCCGCGAGGAGTTCGCCGACCACGGGCGCCCGTATGGCGGGCGCGAGGGCGGCGAGCTCTCCGACCAGGACTCCCAGCCCGAGCGGCCCGACTACAGGGACGAGCGCGATCGTCCCCGTCGTGAAGAGGTGCGCGACGGCTGAGCGCATCGTGGTCGTCGGCGGCACCGGTCAGATCGGTTCGAAGGCCGTTCGGCGTCTTGCAGCGCTCGGCCATGACGTGCGTGCGGCCTCGCGCAGCCTGGGCGTCGACGTCGCGCTGGGACCGCCGTCCGGATCGGATGCTGAGATCGCCGGCCCCGACCAGATGCCCCTGGCCGATCTCGTCAGCCGGGTGCTGCGCGCCCGTGGGGACCGGCGCGTGGTTCGCGCGTCACCGGATGGGCGGTACTTCGGCGGCAGACTGGCGCGCGACACACTGTTGCCCGGCAGCGGCGCCCGGATCCTGCCCAGAACGCTGGGTGAGTGGCTCTCAGCGTCGGGTGCTAATCTCGGGCCCTGAACGGACGGTCCATCGGGGGCGAGGATGATCGAGGCGCTGAACACTCTGCTGCAGCTGCTGCTGACAGCGCTCGGCGCCGTGCCCGTGCCGATCGACGGGATGCTGGGTATCGCGGCGGTTCTCGTCGCGCTCGCCGTGCTGGCGATCGCGGTATCGATCGTGGCACCGGAAGCAGGCATCCGCTCCGCGCCGAGTCCGCGCCGTGCCATCGATGTGTCCACCTGTCTCACGCAGAGTCATCCGGATGCCGACGGTCATCCGCGTCCGCGAGCGCCGGGAGTCGTGCTCGCCGCGTGATCGGTTCGCCCTGACGTCCCTCGGACGTCAGGAGAACGGGTCCGCGGTCTTCGCCGACCCCTTCTCCTCTCTCGCGAACGGACACCGTCTTGGACATCTTTGCCTTCCCCCCGCTGACTCTTCTTCTCGACGGCGCTTACGGCGCCCTGCTCTCCCTCTCCCATCTGCTCGAACCGCTCGCCGGCTCGAACGCCGCGGCGCTCGCCGTCGTGCTCGTCACGATGCTGGTGCGCACCGCGCTCATTCCCGTCGGCGTCTCCCAGGCCAAGGCCGAGCAGCTGCGCGCACGGCTCGCCCCGAAGCTGCGCGAGCTGCAGAAGCGCCACGGCAAAGACGCCGAGCGTCTGCAGCGCGAGACCCTCGCCCTGTACAAGAACGAGAACGCCTCACCGCTCGCCGGCTGTCTGCCCCTGCTCGTGCAGGGCGCCGTCGTCGGCATCCTCTACACGCTCTTCCTGCGGCCCGAGATCGCCGGGCATCCCAACGAACTGCTCACGCACGATCTTTTCGGAGCGCCGCTCGGGTCGTCGCTGCTCACCGCCGTCGGCGGTGGTCTCGACGCGGCGACCGCCGTGGTGTGGGCGGTGGTGCTGGTGCTGATCCTCGTCGTCGCAGAGATCACTCGCCGGGTGTTCCGTCCGCAGGCGCCGGCCGAGGGTCCGCTGGCGAGCCCCGGGATGCTGGGTGTGATGAACGCGCTGCACTACCTGACCGCGGTCTTCGCCGTGTTCGTTCCGCTGGCTGCCGCACTGTACCTGGTGGTCACGGTGACGTGGACCCTCGTGCAGCGTGCGCTCCTGCGTCGCCGGTATCCGCTGCCGGTGGCCTGAGCATGCCTGCCTCAATGCGGCGCGATGCCGATGCGCAGCGGGGCGTCGGGCGCGGCAGCCGCCGCGAGGGCGGTGTCGAGTTCGGCGAGCGGATGCACGGCGCCGACCGCCTCGTCGAACGGGTGCGTCCGCCCGTGCACGGCGAGAAATGCGACCGCGTCTGCGAGCTGGGCGGCGGAGCAGTTGTGCACGCCGGTGACCGTGATCATGCGACGAACCAGCGACTCGGCGTCGAGCGGGACGGGCTCCGCCGGGAGCCCGCCGCCGACCAGTACGACGATCCCTCCGGTGTCGACATCGGCGATGGCATCTGCGACTCCGTGACCTGAGGCTTCGATCACGACCTCGGGTGCACCCTCGATCCCCGTCGCGCCGAACCGCGCTGCCAATGCACGTCGCGCCGGGTTCGGATCGCGCACCTCGACGCGAGCGCCGCGGGCCGCCGCGATCGCCGCGGCCGAGAGCCCGACCAGTCCGGCACCGTGCACGCGCACGTGACTGCCCTCGAGCTCGCGCCCCCACGCCGCACGGTCGACAGCGGCCACGGCCGTCGCCGTCGCACACGAGACCGGGGCCAGTACTGCGGCAGGCAAGGATTCGGGCACGCGCACGATCGCCGTGCCGCGGCACAGCTGGGCATGGCTGGCATACCCGCCGGTGAGCTCGCGGTGCGGGCCGATGCGCTCGTGGCCGTACTTGCCGAGCGACCGGCACTTCTGCGTGAGCCCGGTGGCGCACCGGTCGCAGGTGCCGCACGAGACGGTGACCGACCACACCACGCGGTCGCCGATGCGCAGGGGCGTGCCGTCGACGGCATCCGCTCCCGCCGTGCCGACGGCCATGATCCGCCCGACGCTCTCGTGCCCGAGCACCAGCGGTGTCGGCGCCGGGCTGCAGCCCTGCACCGTGTGCACGTCGGATGCGCAGACGGTCGACATCTCGATCGCGACCAGCACGTCATGCGGCGCGAGGGCGACACCGGGAACGGCGATCGGCTCATGCGGCTGACCGGACCCCAGAAACGCCATCGCCGCGGCCGCCGGACGCAGTACGACGTCGGTGCGACGTTCCTCGGCGTCGGACTTCGGCCCGCAGGACGGCACCGATGCCGTCTGCACGGAGGCGCGCACGTCAGGTCACCGGCACAGGGGGCGTGCGGATGGCGTCTGAGGGCGAGGAAGAGCGCTTCATGAGGACCTTTCAGATGGTGCAGGACAGCGTCCGCGAGAAACTCTGACAGGCAAGCATCCAGGAGATGCGCTTGACGGGGCACTGTTCAGCACCCGTTAACCTCGCCGACGACCGGCGCACGCACAGGCTGCCGAGACAGCATCCGCACCTGGGTCGGGAACGGGTGCAGGACGATTGAACACTTGTGGAGCGATTCCGCGGCGTGTCGCCCTGCATCCGTTCAGAATCCCTGCATTCGTTCCTGGCGGAGTGGGTGACCGCGTGCGGGATAGCATCGAGGGCATGCCCGACACGTCTCCCGCACTCGCGCACGCCTCCGATCTCGCCGATTTCGTCGCCGCCTCGCCGTCGAGCTATCACGCGGCCGAAGAGGTCGCGCGCAGACTGGTCGACGGCGGGTTCACCCGACTCGACGAGGCGGATGCCTGGCCCTCGCAGGCCGGCGGACGCTACGTGATCGTGCGCGACGGTGCGGCGATCGGCTGGGCCGTGCCGGCGGATGCCACGGCCACGACGTCCGTGCACGTGCTCGGCGCGCACACGGACTCCCCCGGGTTCAAGCTCAAGCCCAAGCCGACCACCGGCGCCAAGGGATGGCTGCAGGCCGCGGTCGAGGTGTACGGCGGTCCGCTGCTGAACTCCTGGCTCGACCGCGAGCTGCGTCTGGCCGGCCGGCTGGCGCTGGCCGACGGCCGTGTCGTGCTCGCCGCGACCGGACCGCTGCTGCGGCTGCCGCAGCTGGCGATCCACCTCGACCGCGGCGTCAATGACGGTCTCGCCCTCGACAAGCAGACGGGCACCCAGCCGGTGTGGGGGCTCGGCGAGCCCGAGGCGGAGGACATCCTCGCGGAGCTTGCGGCGTCGGCAGGCGTCGACGCGGCCGAGATCCGCGGCTTCGACGCGGTGGTGGCGGATGCTGCACGCGGGACGGTCTTCGGCAAGGACGACGCGTTCTTCGCCTCCGGGCGCCTCGACGACCTGGCCTCGGTGCACGCCGGAGTGGTCGCGCTGATCGAGGCTGCCGAGTCGGCGAAGGGCGTGATCCCCATGCTCGCCGCGTTCGATCACGAGGAGCTGGGCTCCGCCTCGCGCTCGGGGGCTGCCGGGCCGATCCTCGAGGATGTGCTCGAGCGCATCTACGCCTCGCTGGGGGCGGATGCTGAAGAGCTGCGCCGCGCCTATGCGTCATCCTGGTGCCTGTCGAGCGACGTGGGCCACTCGGTGCACCCGAACTACCAGCAGCGCCACGACCCCGTGGTGCAGCCGGTGCTCGGCTCGGGTCCGATCCTCAAGATCAATGCGAACCAGCGCTACGCGACGGACGCGCTCGGCGCCGCCGCCTGGGCCGGCTGGTGCGAGTCTGCTGGGGTGTCGTCTCAGGAGTTCGTGTCGAACAACGCGGTGCCGTGCGGCTCGACCATCGGGCCGATCACGGCGACGCGCCTCGGCATCCGCACGGTTGACGTCGGCATCCCGATCCTCTCGATGCACTCGGCACGAGAGCTGGCGGGCGTCAGCGACCTGTACGACCTGTCACGCGTCGCACGCGCGTTCTTCGCCGGCTGACCCGGTCTCACGGGGCGGATATCCTCGCCACGACGCGCCGACAGTGCCAGGATGAGGGCATGACCGCCACGCCTCCGGCATCCACCACGCCGCCGCCCGCCGCCTCACCCGCGCTGATCGAGCGCGTCGGCATCGAGATCATCCCCGAGTCCGACCGCACCGCCAAGCCCCGCGACCTGTTCTGGCCGTGGTTCGCGGCGAACGTGTCGGTGTTCGGCATGAGCTACGGCTCGTTCGTGCTGGGCTTCGGCATCTCGTTCTGGCAGGCGACGCTGGTGTCGATCATCGGCATCGTGGTCTCGTTCTTCCTCTGCGGGCTGATCGCGATCGCCGGCAAGCGCGGCTCCGCGCCGACCATGGTGCTGTCCCGCGCAGCGTTCGGCGTGCACGGGCAGAAGGTGCCCGGCATCGTCTCGTGGCTGACGTCGATCGGCTGGGAGACGTTCCTGGCGATCATGGCCGTGCTCGCCACGGCGACGGTCATCACGCAGCTCGGCGGCGACGGCGACAGCATCGCGCTGAAGATCATCGCCACCGTCGTGGTGGCGGCGCTCATCGTGGCCGCGTCCGTGCTCGGCTATCACACCATCATGAAGATGCAGTCGGTGCTGACCTGGATCACTGGGGCCGTCACGATCCTCTACATCATCCTCGCCGCCGGCCACATCAAGATCGACGCGGTGATGGCGATCCCCGATGGCAGCATCGGCGCGGTGATCGGCGCGCTGGTGATGGTGATGACGGGCTTCGGCCTCGGCTGGATCAACATCGCCGCCGACTGGTCGCGCTACCAGAAGCGCACCGCATCCGACGGCGCGATCGTGTTCTGGAACACCTTCGGCGGGGCGATCGCCCCGGTGATCCTCGTCATCTTCGGTCTGCTGCTCGCCGGCTCCGACCCTGAGCTGATGGCGGCCGTCGCCGCCGACCCGATCGGCGCCCTCGCCACGATCCTGCCGATCTGGGTGCTCGTGCCCTTCCTGCTCACCGCGGTGCTCGCGCTGGTATCGGGGGCCGTCCTCGGCATCTACTCCTCAGGGCTCACGCTGATCAGCCTCGGCATCCGCATCCCCCGCCCCAGTGCCGCGGCGATCGACGGCATCATCCTCACGCTCGGCACGATCTGGGTCGTCTTCTTCGCCACCGACTTCCTCGGGCCCTTCCAGTCGTTCCTCATCACGCTCGGCGTGCCGCTCGCGTCGTGGGCGGGCATCCTGATCGCCGACATCCTGCGGCGGCGCAAGGACTACGACGAGGACGCCCTGTTCGATGCCCGCGGCCGCTACGGCGCGTGGGATTGGACCGCCATCGGCACGATGGTCGTCGCCAGCGTGATCGGCTGGGGTCTGGTGGTCAACAACTTCGCCGCCGAGGCCGCTTGGAACAACTGGCAGGGCTACCTGCTGTTCATCATCGGCGGAAAGGACGGCGACTGGGCATACGCCAACCTCGGCGTCTTCTTCGCACTCGTGCTGTCGTTCCTGGTCACCTGGTTCGCCCGTGCCGGGAAGATCCGCCGGCAGGAGCAGGCGTGACAGCGCCCTGGCTCGTCGTCGTCGACCCGCAGAACATCTTCGCCGCCCCCGACTCCGAGTGGGGCTCGCCGTTCTTCGCGGACGCGATGACCAACATCGCGACCCTCGCGGAGAGCTTCGGCGAGAACGTGCTCGTGACGCGGTGGATGCCGACGGCAGACCGCTCCACGTCGTGGGGCGAGTACTTCGCGGCGTGGCCGTTCGCCGACAGGCCGGCATCCGATGCGCTCTACGAGCTCGTCCCCGCCGCGCGCGAGCTGTCCCCGCATCCGACGCTCGACCTGCCCACGTTCGGCAAGTGGGGCGCCGAGATCGAGGCGATCGTCGGGCGCGGTGCGCACGTCGTGCTCACCGGGGTGTCGACGGACTGCTGCGTGCTCTCGACAGCGCTGGCAGGGGCGGATGCCGGCGCGCGCCTCACCGTCGCGACCGACGCCTGCGCGGGCTCGACGTCCGAGAACCACGCGGTGGCGCTGCACGTGATGGGCCTGTACCCACCGCAGATCACGCTCGCGACGACCGCCGAGGTGCTCGCCGCGCGCTGAGACGGCATGGCTCCGGCTCAAGCGGCGCGGACGGCGGCGGCGATGTCGGCGGGTGAGCCGTGCCAGGGCACACCATGGCCCGGGAGCACCCAGGATGCCTGGAGCTGTGCCAGACGGTCGAGGGATGCCAGCGCCTCGGACGGCTCGTCCGTGAAGGGTGCGGGCTGGGCGCCCTCGCGGCCGGTGAGGACGTGTCGGGTGGTGAGCGCATCACCGACGAAGACCGCGTCGGCCGCCGGGACGTGCACGGCGATGCTGCCCGGTGAATGCCCCGGCATCCCGATCACGACCGGAGCGCCCGGCAGGTCGAGCACATCGCCGTCTGCGACCTCGATCACACTCCGCACGTGGCGGGTGCGCATGGCGTTCTTCCGCAGCCCGTATGCCATGAACCCCGGCATCGGACCGATGCGCGCTGGCCCCATCGGCGTCTTCGGCTTCTCCCCCGTGCGCGCCCTGTGCGCGTCGGCGGCATGCACGAAGACGGGAACGCCCGCTTCGCGGCGCAGCCGCTCGGCGAAGCCGATGTGGTCACTGTCGCCGTGCGTGAGCACGAGACCCCGGATGTCGGAGAGGGGGCGTCCGATCAGCTGGAGCTCGCGGCGCAGATCATTCCAGTGCCCGGGCAACCCCGCGTCGACGAGGATGATGCCCTCGGGCAGGTCGATCAGGTACGAGGCGACGATGTCGTTGCCGAGTCTGTGCAGGTGCGGTGCGAGCTTCATGACTTTCCTCTCGGGCCGGTCGGGCGACCGACGTGACATCGGCTACGTTATGTAGCTATCATAGCTAATGTCAATAGCTTTAGGGATTGAAGATGCCGACACCACAGCGCACATCACACACCGCGATCATCACCGCCGCCCGTGAGATCCTCGAAGCCGACGGTCCAGCCGGTCTCACCATGCAGGCCGTCGCAGCCGGGGTGGGCGTGCGAGCGCCATCCCTGTACAAGCACGTGCGCGACCGCGACGCGCTGCTGTCGGCGGTCACCGAGGCCGCAATCGACGAACTCGGCGAGCGACTGGCATCCGCCGACGCCGACCTGCGCGCCCTCGCCGCCGTCTACCGAGCCCATGCACATGCACAGCCCGAGGCCTTCCGCCTGATGTTCACGGCATCCGCGCGCCTCGACGCGCTCCAGCGAGCCGCCGCGCCGGTCATCGACGCCGCGCGCGGCCTCGTCGGAGACACACACGCCCTCGATGCCGCCCGCCTGTTCACCGCCTGGGCGACAGGCTTCCTGAACATGGAGCTCGCGGGAGCCTTCCGCCTCGGCGGCGGCGTCGACGCGGCGTTCACCTACGGTCTCGAGCGTCTCATCCGGGGACTCGAAGTCGAATCGTGACGACCGGGGTCGCCGCTCTGCCACACTGTTCCCCGGAGGGGCACACATGACCGCGCTTGAGCACGCCGACGAATCGACCACACAGAGCCCGCATCGCAGATGGCACAGGACGAGGGTCGCCCTCCTCACCGTCATCGCGATCATCGTCGTCATCGGCATCGTCGGCGCCGTCACACCCTGGCCGTCCGCCATGGTGATCCGGGCGGTGTTCACCCGGGGTGGCGAGGCGACGGCCGCCGAGATGAACCGCCACCAGCCGGACACCGAGCTCACTGAGACGCTCGACGTCGCCTACGGGGACGACGGCAGCGACACCACGATGGACGTCTTCACCCCGGCATCCGCCACCGGTGCACTTCCCACGGTCGTCTGGATCCACGGCGGCGCATGGATCTCGGGCTCGAAAGAGGACGTCGATCCGTACCTGCGCATCCTGGCATCCGAGGGATACACGACGATCGGCCTGAACTACACCCGCGGGCCGGAGGCGAACTACCCGACCGCGGTGAACCAGATCAACACGGCGCTCGCCTACATCGACGCCCACGCCGATGAGCTGAACGTCGACGCCTCGCAGATCGTGCTCGCCGGGGACTCCGCCGGCGCGCAGCTGGCGAGCCAGCTCGCGGCGATCACCACCAATCCTGATTATGCGAGCATCATGTCGGTCGACCCGGCCCTGGACGCGGACCAACTCGTCGCCACCGTCCTGAACTGCGGTGTCTACGATCTCACCGCCCTCGCCGCACTCACGGGCATCACCGGGTGGGGACTGAAGACGTCGATGTGGGCGTACTCGGGCTCGAAGAACTGGGCAGAGGACGCCACGGGGTCGACAATGTCGACGGTGAACTGGGTCACCGAGGACTTCCCGGCCACATACATCTCGGGAGGCAACGGCGACGGCCTCACCTGGCTGCAGTCGATCCCGATGGCTCAGCGACTCGACGAGCTCGGCGTCGACGTGACCACGCTGTTCTGGGCGGCAGCGCATGAACCGGCGCAGCCGCACGAGTACCAGTTCCATCTCGACCAGTCAGAGGCGCAGACCGCGCTGCAGGAGACGCTCGACTTCCTCAAGATCCACACGGGTGACTGATTTCATCATTGTGACGGTCGCCGCGAAAGTGATATGTTCGCGGGATGGTCGACAATGAGCGCTCCCTGGAAGAAGGCATCGTCACCGATCTGAAGGATCGGATGACGTACGGCTCGTACCTCGATCTCGACCGGCTGCTCGGCGCGCAGCATCCGGTTTCCCAGCCACAGCACCACGACGAGATGCTGTTCATCATCCAGCATCAGACGACCGAGCTGTGGCTCAAGCTCGTGCAGCACGAGCTCGGCACCGCCCGCGACCGCCTCGCCGGTGATGACCTGCGCGCCGCCCTCAAGCACATCGCGCGCGTCAAGCACATCCAGGAGGTGCTGACCCAGCAGTGGTCGGTGCTGGCCACGCTCACCCCCACCGAGTACGCCGAATTCCGCGGCGACCTCGGCAATTCGTCCGGCTTCCAGTCCGTGCAGTACCGCTGCGTGGAGTTCGCGCTCGGCAACAAGAACGAGCGGATGCTGGGCGTGTTCCGCGACCACCCCGAGAACCTCGCCATGCTCACCGCCGAGTGGGAGCGGCCGACGCTGTACGACGAGTTCCTGCGCTTCGTCGCGCGCCGCGGGCTGCCCGTGCCCCAGGAGATCCTCGAGCGCGACGTGCGTCAGCCGTACCGCGAACACCCCGAACTCGTCGCCGCGATCCGCGAGATCTACGAGAACCCGCACGAGCACTGGGATCTGTACGAGGCGTGCGAGGAGCTCGTCGACGTCGAGGACAACTTCCAGTTCTGGCGGTTCCGGCACCTGCGCACCGTCGCCCGCACCATCGGCCACAAGGTCGGCACCGGTGGCTCGAGCGGCGTCGGCTTCCTGCAGCGCGCACTCGATCTGACTTTCTTCCCCGAGCTGTACAGCGTGCGGACGGAGATCGGGAAGTGACGGATCGACCCGAGACGGGGCACGCTCCCGTGCACGCGGCGCGGTACTTCGACGGTGCACAGGTGCGCGTCGGCACCGTGGTCGCCGGCGCCGACGGCATCCGACTGCTGCCCACCCGGGCACCCGACGGTTCACCGCACCTCGACGGACTGGTCACCGGGCTGTTCACCGATCACCACGTGCACCTGCAGCTGGTCGATCACACCCTGCTCGCCGGTTCGCGGCTGGGAGCGGTTGCCGATCTGGGAGCCGAGCTCGGCTGGATCAGCGACCTGGCAGCCGGTGCCGCTGTACAGAACTCCGGAAAAAACCCTGCCACGCACCCCACAACGCCGGAAACCGCGCCGGAACCTGCTGTTTCTCCGGAGTCCTGGACACAGATCAGCTACGCCGGCCCCTTTCTGACGGCTGTCGGCGGGTATCCGTCCGATCGCGACTGGGCGCCGGCGGGCGCGGTGCGACAGCTCGCCGACCCCGACGATGCCGCGCGTGCGGTCGATGACCTCACCGCCTCGGGCGTCTCGTTCCTCAAGGTCGTCGGCAACAGCGACGCCGGACCCGTGCTCGACGACGAGCTGATGCGCGCCCTGGCGCGGCTGGCCGCGGAGCACCGCGTCCCGCTGGTCGCGCACGCCGAGGGGCCGGGCCAGGCGCAGCGCGTCGCACGCCTGGGCGCCACCCGGCTGGCGCACGCGCCGTTCTCAGAGCACCTCACCGACGACGAGATCGCCGAACAGGCCGCGACGGTCTCATGGATCTCGACCATGGCGATCCACGAGGGTGAGGCCCTCGAGGTCGTCACCGACAACGTGCGACGGTTCTTCGCCGCCGGCGGCGAACTCGTGTACGGCAGCGACATGGGCAATGGCCCCACACCGGTCGATCTGCGCGGGGCCGAGATCGACGCCCTGCGCACCGCCGGCATCGACGGTCTCGATCTGCTCACCGCCCTCGCGCCCGCCGACCCGCTGCTCTCAGCCGCCCCACTGCTGCTTCTTCCCGACGACGACCCGAACCGGTCGCGCCTGCTCACGACCGCCGATCTGGAGTACTGAGATGACCGACGCCGACGTCCTGTTCACCGAAGCCCGCACCCTCGACGCCGCCGATCCGCTGGCCCATCACCTCGCGGCGTTCGCCGACGCACCCGGAGTGACGGCCTACCTCGACGGCAACTCGCTGGGTCGTCCGCTGCGCGATGTGCCCGAGAAGGCGGCGGCGTTCATCCGCGACGACTGGGGCACCCGGCTGATCCGCTCGTGGGACGAGCAGTGGATGGAGCTGCCCATGCGGCTCGGCGACCGCATCGCGCGCGTGACGCTCGGGGCCGCCGCCGGGCAGACAATCGTCGCGGATTCGACCAGCGTGATGCTCTACAAGCTGATCCGCGCGGGCGTCGCCGCCCGCCCCGGGCGTGACGAGATCGTCATCGAGGCCGGCAACTTCCCCACCGACCGCTTCATCGCCGCGGGCGTCGCGAACGAGACCGGCATGACCGTGCGGTGGGTGCAGCCCGATGAGCTCACCGGCGTGAGCGCCGACGATGTCGCATCCGTCGTCTCCGAGCGCACCGCTCTCGTCGTGCTCAGCCACGTCGACTACCGCTCCGGCGCACTCGCCGACATGCCGTCGATAACGAGGGTGGTGAAGGACGCCGGTGCGCTGATGCTCTGGGACCTGTGCCACTCCGTCGGCGCCGTGCCGATGCACCTCGACGACTGGGGCGTCGACATGGCCGTCGGATGCACCTACAAGTACTTGAACGGCGGACCGGGCTCCCCTGCCTTCGCGTACCTCGCCGCCGAGCACCACGGCGACGTGCTGCAGCCGATCCATGGCTGGTGGGGCGCCGCCGACATCTTCGCCATGGGACCGGAGTACGCGCCGGTCGCCGGCATCCGACAGCTGCTCAGCGGCACTCCGCCGGTGCTGTCGATGCTGGCCATGCAGGGCATGCTCGACCTCATCGAGGCGGAGGGCATCACGGCCGTGCGGGCCAAATCGATCACGCTCACCGATTTCGCCGTGCGCGCCTATGACGCTCTGCTGGCACCTCTCGGAGTGCGTCTGCTCTCGACGCGCAGCGCCGCGCACCGCGGCGGGCACATCACGATCGGGCACGACGCGTTCCAGCGGGTGACCCAGGAACTGTGGGCCGACGGTGTCATCCCCGATTTCCGCTTCCCCGACGGCATCCGCCTCGGCCTGTCGCCGCTGAGCACCTCGCACGAGGAGACGCTGCGCGGCATCCTCGCCGTGCGCGACGCGCTGCAGCGATGACCCACCCGCACACGCCGAGGCCCCTCCTGGCCGCCGGGGCCCCCTCGGAGCCGCGTACCCCAGAGGGGGCCCCGACGACGGGAGGGGGCCTCGACGCAGGTGAGATCGGAAACGGGGACGCCATCCTCGACGACATCGACGCGCGGCCCGGCAGCACCACCTCGCTGCTGCGCACGCTGATCGGCGTGCATCTGCGTCCCCTCGGCGGCAAGATCTCGTCGGGTGCGCTGGTGCGGCTGGCCGGCGACCTCGACATCCCGGCCGCCCAGGCGCGCACGGCTATCACACGCCTCAAGCAGAAGGGCCTGCTGCTGGCCGCCCCCGGGCGCGGGTACACGCTGAATCCCGCCGCGATCGGGATGCTCGAGCGCGGCGACCGGCGCATCTTCACCGTGCGCACGATGCACTCCGGCGAGGAGTGGATGCTGATCTCGGCGACGATCCCCGAGACGAGACGCGACCTGCGTCATCAGCTGCGGCGGAGGCTGCTGTTCCTGGGAGCAGGCTCGGTGACGCCAGGGCTCTGGATCCTCCCCGGACACCTCCAGGATGAGGCCGAGCAGCTGCTCGACGGAATCGGCGCACGGGAGTACGCGGTGCTGTTCCGCACCGCCGACCCGCTGCCGGCGCGACCGCTGGCCGAAGCGATCGCGGACTGGTGGGACCTCGGTGCGCTGCGCGCCGAGCACGAGCGGTTCCTGGCATCCACCGACGCACTCGATCTGACCCGACCGTTCGCCGCACACCTTCGCCTGATCGACAGCTGGCGGGTGCTGCCCTACATCGATCCCGGTCTGCCAGCAGCCCTGTTGCCCGCCGACTGGCCCGGCGCCCGCAGCGTCGAGACGTTCCGGCGCCTGTCGGCCGCACTCGCCGACGACGCGTCGGCCCACGTGCGCGCGGTCGTCTGACCGGCGCACGCAGACCCGCGCGTCAGCCGACCTCGGCCAGGAACGCCGCGACGTGCTCACGCAGCCGCAGCATCCGCAGCTCCCGTGCCAGCTCGCGATCGAACCCCTCGTAGGCGAGCGGTGGCAGCCGGCGCACATTCGCCGAGCAGCCGAAGTTCTCGCAGATCAGCGTGCCGATGGTGTCGCCATTGCGACCCGCGGCGCCGGCCTTGCGGGCGGAGAAGAACTGCACGTCGTTGCGCAGGGTCACATCGTCGCACCACGAGCACTGCGCCCGGGTGCGGATACGCTGCTCGGTGCGCTGCAGCAGCACGCCGACCGGCTTGCCGTCGACCTCGGCGACGACGTAGGCGCGCTTGGGCAGCTTGGGATCGAACCAGCCGAGGTAGTCGAGCTGTTCGAAATCGAGCTCGGCGAAGCCGGCGGGCAGTGTGACGACGGAGGCCTCCTTGCGGGAGGCGTTGATGAAGGACGCGCGGATGTCGCGCTCGTGAAGAGCAAGCATGATGGCTTTCGGTACGGCCGCCGATGGCGGCGAGGAAGGTGAAGAGGGGTCGGATGCCCGGATACGACGATGCACCGGCGACGGGGGTTCCGTCACCGGCGGGTCGTCAGTCTCTGCCGTCGGCGCGAAGGGCGCCGACGATCACCTGCTCTGCTCGCGAATGCACCCGACGAGCGTACACCCCTCTGCCGCCGGTGGCTCTCAGCGGGCGCGGAGACCGTGCCTGCCATCCGGGTTAGGCTCGGGTCATGCCATTGCACGGAGAGTATCTGCCCAGCACGTCGGAATGGGCGCGGAAGCAGGCCGAGCGCTATGAGGAGTCTCACGGCGCCGAGGCGAACGAGCTGCACGGCAAGCCCGTCATCGTGCTGACCACCGTCGGTGCGAAGACCGGCGGGCTGCGCAAGACCGCCCTGATGCGGGTGGAGCACGACGGGCAGTACGCCGTGGTCGCCTCACGCGGTGGTGCGCCCGAGCACCCGGCCTGGTACTGGAACATGAAGAAGAACGCGCACGTGCAGTTGCAGGACGGTGCGGAGGTCGCCGACTATGTCGCCCGTGAGCTCGACGGTGCGGAGCGCGCACAGTGGTGGACGCGCGCGAACGAGGTGTGGCCGCACTACGAGGAGTATCAGCAGAAGACCGAGCGCACGATCCCGGTGTTCCTGCTCGAGCCGATCAGCTGACGCTTCCAGAGGCTCAGGGACCTTCGACCCGGAGTAGTCTCGGCGTGTGTCCTCGTTCGCTCCTCTGCAGCGACTGGTCGTCACCGTCGCCATCATCGCCTCGTTCGTCACCTTCCTCGACGGAACGGTCGTCAACGTCGCGCTGCCCGCGATCAGCGACGAGCTGGGCGGAGGCATCACCACTCAGCAGTGGGTGGTCGACGCGTACCTGATCACGCTGAGTGCGCTGATCCTGCTCGCCGGTTCGCTCTCTGATGCGTACGGCCGCGTGTTCATCATGCGCATCGGCCTGATCGCGTTCGGCATCTCGTCGGTGGCGGTCGCGGCCGCCCTCGACCCGCTCACGCTGATCATCTCTCGGGCGGCGCAGGGGGCCGCCGGAGCGCTGCTGGTGCCGAGTTCGCTCGCGCTGATCACGGCCACGATGCGCGGCGAGCTGCAGTCGCGGGCCATCGGCATCTGGACGGCGTTCACCACGGGGGCGATGGTCGTGGGCCCGCTGATGGGCGGCCTGTTCGTCGACCTGCTGTCGTGGCGCTTCGTGTTCCTGATCAACGTCCTCCCGATCGCGGTGACGCTGGTGCTGCTGGGCCGCCTGCACCTTCCCGAGCATCCGCGCGGCACCCGGGTGGACTGGCTCAGCGGCGCGCTGTGCGCCGTCGGCCTCGGCGCCGTGGTCTTCGCCCTGATCGAACAGCCCCTGTACGGCTGGGCGGCGCCCCGCATCTGGATCACGGCAGTGGGCGGTGCAGCCCTGTTCACGTGGTTCCTGCTGCGCCAGCGACACCCCGAGACGCCGATGATGCCGCTGTCGCTGTTCCGCGTGCGCAACTTCGGCTGGGGCAACCTCGCCACCCTGTTCGTCTACGCCGCCCTGGCATTGAACGGTTTCGTGATCAGCGTGTACCTGCAGCAGGGAGCCGGTCTCAGCGCGACCGCCGCCGGGCTGGCGAGCCTGCCGGTCACGATCCTGATGATCCTGCTGAGCTCGCGCGTCGGCGCGTGGGCCGGCCGCCTCGGACCGCGGCTGTTCATGACCGTCGGTCCGCTGATGATGGCCGTAGGCGCGATGCTGCTGCTCACCGTCGCCGAGGACTTCAGCTACTGGTGGCAGGTGCTGCCGTCGATGATCGTGCTCGGCGTCGGCCTCTCGCTCACCGTCGCACCGCTCACCTCGGCGATCCTCGGGGCGATCGACGCCGACCACTCCGGAATCGCGTCGGCCGTGAACAATGCCATCTCGCGCGTCGCGGGCCTGATCGTGGTGGCGATGCTGTCAACGATCGTCGGCGGCGCCCTCGACCTCGGCGGCTTCCACAGCGCCGCCTGGGTCACCGCAGTGCTGTTCGCGCTCGGCGGGATCGTCTCGTGGATCGGCATCCGACGCGATCCCATCGAAGCGACGGAACCAGCACAGCCGGCATCCTGACCGCGACCACGCCCGCGTGTACGGGTAATGTCGCTCGCATGAGCGATCCGGGCGATCTCGACGACATCGCGTCCGCGCTGTATTCCGGTCCGCCGGAGGAGTTCACCGCGTCGAGGAACGCGCGCGCGAAGGAGGCGGACGATCGCGACCTCGCCGAGCGGATCCGGTCGCTGCGCAAGCCGACGGTCGCGGCATGGGTCGTGAACCTCTTCTCCCGTGAGCGCTCCGCACGGCTCGGACAGGCGCTGCAGCTGGCGGCCGAGCTTCGTGAGGCGCAGGAGGATCTCGACGCCCCGACGCTGTCCGAGCTCGGCCGGCAGCGGCGTACGCTGACGAACCAGCTCGCCACCGAGGCCGGGTCGCTCGCCTCATCGCATGGCGCGCGAGTGACGGGTGCCACGCTCGAGGCCGTCCGTCAGACGATCTCGGCGGCCTTCTTCGATCAGGACGCAGCCGCAGCCGTGGCATCCGGCCGACTCGTGCACGATCTGGAGCCGACCGGGTCGTACGACCTCGACGCCATGGTGGGCGGCGGGCGCCCTGCGGCTCCTACCTCACCGGCACCTTCGGGAGACGAGCTCAGCGCACGGCGCACGCGGAGGGACGCGGAACGCGCCGTGCGCGAGGCCAAGCAGACCCGCGACCGCGCCGCGCGCTCCGCCCAGCGCGCCCAGCAGGAATCGCGAGATGCCCAAGAGCTCCTGGACCGGCTGACCTCTCGCATCGCCGAGCTGGAAGCCGAACTGCAGCTGGCGAGAGCGCGCGTGGCGACCGCCGAACAGGATGCCGAGGACGCACGCGACCGCGAGGTTCAGGCATCCGACGATGCGGCTGAGGCCGAGCGCGGCCTCGAGCGGGCGAGGCACGCGCTCTAGCCGCACTCCGACCGGTCGCTGCGAGAGCTACCGGATGGCGTTCTCGTGCACGGCCGAGCTGAGGTGTGTGCCGTTCACCTCGAGGTACAGCTGATCCTCGGTGCGCGAGACCGTCAGGGTGTTGCGTCGGTCGAGCGCCGCCGCCGCATCATCGACGAAGCCCGTATCGAAGCTGTGCAGCACGATGGCATCCGCGTCGTGGATCGTCTTCCCCGCCCACTGCAGCTTCACGCGCTCAGGATCGCGCTGGGTGTAGATCGCGGTGCGGTCGGCGAGCTTGCTGCCGTAGTGCAGTCGGGTGGCATCCGGCGCCCCGACTTCGATCCATGCTGTGACGCGACCGGTGAGGTCGCGCACGAGCACCGCGGGCTCGTCGGTCGCTGCGACGCCCTCGGTGAAGGCGATGCCGTCTTCGTACTCGAGGCAGTACGCCAGCAGGCGGGTGAACATGTAGGCGTCGGTCTCGGATGGGTGCCGCGCGAGTCGCAGTGTCAGATCCTCATAGACGCCACGGTCGACGTCCGCCAGCTGCACCTCGAACGTGTGGATCATCGCGCCTATCGCCATAACGTTCGAGCTTACGCGGCGACGCGGTGCATCACCCGCGTCGGCGGCGCACGGCGCCGGCCAGCTGCGTGAGCGCCGCGGCCGTGGCATCCCACCCCATGCAGGCGTCGGTGACGCTCTGGCCGCGCACCAGCCCGGCGGGGCCGCGGTCGACGTCAAGTCCCTGCGCACCGGCGACAAGGTTGCTCTCCAGCATCACACCGGCGACCGCGGCGCCGTCGGTCGCGATCTGCTCGGCCAGCTCGGCTGCGACCTCCGCCTGACGCAGGTGGTCCTTGCCGCTGTTCGCATGGCTGGCGTCGACGATCACCCGCGGCGTGAGACCGGCGGCGGCGAGCCGCTCCGAGGCGCGACGCACGTGCTCGGCGCCGTAGTTCGGGCCATCGGCGCCGCCACGCAGGATCACCGAGGTGTCAGGGTTGCCCGTGGTGCTGACCAGGCTCGCTCGTCCGTCGGAGCCGATGCCGAGAAAGGCCTGCGGGGCGGATGCTGCGGACGCAGCATCCAGCGCGACCTGCAGTCCGCCGTCGGTGCCGTTCTTGAACCCGATCGGCATCGACAGGCCTGACGCGAGCTGGCGGTGGATCTGGCTCTCGGTCGTGCGCGCCCCGATCGCGCCCCAGGTGACCAGGTCGGCGGTGTATTGCGGGCTGATCGGCTCGAGGAACTCGGTGCCACACGGCAAACCCAGCGCGGTCACATCGCGCAGAAAACCCCTGGCCAGGCGGAGCCCTGCCTCGATGTCGTGACTGCCGTCGAGGTGCGGGTCGTTGATGAGACCCTTCCAGCCGACCGTCGTGCGGGGCTTCTCGAAGTAGGCGCGCATCACGATCAGCAGGTCGTCGCGGTGGCGCTCCGCCTCGCGCACCAGGCGGCCGGCGTACTCGAGGCCCGCATCGGGGTCGTGGATCGAGCAGGGACCGACGATCACCAGCATCCGATCATCACGGCCGTCCATGATCGAGCGCACCTCGTCGCGCGTGCGGGCGACGAGGGCCCCGCGCTCGCCGCCCAGCCGCAGAGTCGCGGCGACGTCCTCCGGCGAGGGGAGAGTGGTGAAGCCGGCGACGTGCAGGTCGGCGGTCGTGTCGACGGTGGGGATGCTGTGCATGAGTCCTGTCCTGTTCGTGTGGATTCACGACGGACCCGTACGCAGAGCCCGCCGAAACGGCGAAAGCCAGAGCAATTGCTCTGGCTTGTCGGCTCTGAAGGGTGCTGGTGTGCGCTACATCGGCGCCGGCCCCTCCAGAGCCGACTCGAAATACGCATACCAACGCTTGGTCATGCAGCTACCGTAGCGCATTGCGGCGACGCCGCGCGCACGTGTGTCACCGCGCATGTGTGTCACTCGGTGTGGAACACCTCGGGCAGCTCGTGCCACCACTCCCCCTCGGCGCGCTCGTCGACCGGACGCTGCATGGGCTCGCAGATCTGCCACCAGCGCTGGGTGGTCTCGTCGGCCGCCATCGCGGCCATATCGGCCTCGAAGTCGTCGCCGACGTACTCGAAGTACGAGAACAGCAGGTCGCCGTACCGGTAGATCGAGTAGTTGCGGATGCCACTGCCCTTGATCTGCGCGAGCACACCGGGCCACACCTCGCTGTGCACCCGTTCGTACTCATCGATCTGCGCGGGATCCAGTCGGATGACCTGTGCGACGCGCTTCATGCTGCTCCTTTCATGGCTTCGAGCCGGTCACGGTCCTTGATGGCGGTCCACCGGCGACCCGAGTCGATCACACCCTCGCGGCGCCAGCGGCTCATCACCCGCGACACCGATTCGGGAGTCGAACGGGCAAGGCCGGCAAGATCGGTGCGCGCGAGCGGCACCTCGATGAGGATGCCATCCGCTCCGCGATCCTCGCCGAGCTTGTCGGCCAGGCGCAGCAGCGCCGTCGCCACACGCTGAGCGACGGTGTCAGTGCTCTGTCCGCCGATGTCGGTGTGGGCCCGGGTCAGGCGCGCGGCCACGTCGTCGAGTACGCGCAGCGCGACGGTGGGATGCTCGCGCAGCACCGCCCGGAACGACTCCTGGTCGATCCTCAGGGCGCACGAACCGACCATCGCGCTGGCCGACTGCAGGTGGAACGGCTCGCCCAGCGTGCCCATCGCGCCGAACAACTCGCCGGGTGCCAGCACATCGGCGACGGTCTCGACTCCCGAGGGCGTGACCTGGCTGAGCTTCACCCGCCCCTCGGCGACGATGTACAGATGCCCTGCCGGCTCGCCCGCCCGATACAGCGAGTCACCCTCACGCCACGACGTCGCCTGCATCCGCTCGTCGATGCGGCCGAGGTCATCATCGCCGAGGTCGGAGAAATACGGACTGCGCGCGAGCACGTACATCCGCACCGGGCGCGGGCACACGTGCGGCAGGGTCACTTCGCGCAGCGGAATCCGCCGCCGCTGACCGGGTGAGACTGCGGGTGCGCCCATGTGTTCGACCATATCCCCGTTGATTGACGTGCGTCATGGTGCAGCGCCCGCCCTCTTCGTACGGTGAAGCCACCGATACAGAAGGGACCGGTCATGAACACCTCATCCACCCCCACCACCCGCACCCTGCTGCGTGCCGACGGCTTCTCGTGCCCGTCGTGCGTCAGCAAGATCGAGAAGCGGGTCGGCCGACTCGACGGCGTCGACCAGGTCACGGTGCACTTCGCCTCGTCGCGTATCGAGATCGACCACGACCCGACCGTCGTGAGCATCGACGACCTGATCGCCGCGGTCGGCAAGGCCGGCTACACCGCCAGCCCGTCGGCGTTCTGACGCCGACCGCTCATCCACACCACCCGACCCCGCAGAACGGAGCCGACGTGAACACCGTGCGTCGCCTGACCCGCAGCCGCTGGACCATCCCGGCGGCTGCCGGCGCGCTGATCCTGCTGTCCTTCGCCGCTTCGGGCCTGTTCGGCCTGACCCTGCCCGGCGATGTCCTCATGGTGGCGGCGGCCACCATCGCCGGCTGGCGCATCGTCGTCTCGGCGGTGCGCGCGCTGGGAGCCAAGGTGATCGGCATCGACCTGCTCGTCTCGGTCGCCGCCATCGGCGCGATCGTCATAGCGAACTACTGGGAGGCGGCAGCGGTCACCTTCCTGTTCGCGATCGGGCACGCGCTCGAGACGGCAACACTCGCCCGCACTCGATCAGCACTGGCCGAACTGGTCGCGGTCGCACCCGACACTGCCATCGTGCTGCGCGATGGCGAGCAGGTCGAGGTTTCGGCGATGCAGGTGGCCGTCGGCGAGACCGTGCTGGTCAAGAACGGCGCCAGGGTTCCGGTCGACGGCACGGTCATCAGCGGCGTCGGCGCGATCGAGGAGGCCTCCATCACCGGGGAGTCTCTTCCCGTCGAGAAGTTCGACGGAGACCCCGTGTTCGCCGGCACGGTCGCGACCAGCGGATTCCTGCAGGTGCAGGCCACCGGCGTCGGAGCCGACACCACGCTCGCGCGCATCATCCACCGCGTCGAGGAGGCGCAGGACGCGAAGGCGAGGACGCAGGCCTTCATGGACCGCTTCTCGAGGTGGTACACACCCGGAATCATGCTGCTCGCCCTCGTGTTGGGGCTCGTCACGCAGGACGTGGTGCTCGCCCTCACGCTGCTGGTGATCGGCTGCCCGGGCGCGCTGGTGATCTCGATCCCCGTCGCAATCGTCGCGGGCATCGGCCGTGGCGCCAAGGACGGCATCCTCATCAAGGGAGGCGAGTACCTCGAGACGTCCGCGCGGATCGACGTGGTCGCCGTCGACAAGACCGGCACGCTCACCGAGGGGCGTCCGCAGCTGACCGACGTCATCGTGCTCGGTGACGACCTCGACCGCGTCGATGTGCTCACCCTCGCCGCGCGTGCCGAAGCCGGGTCGGAGCATCCGCTTGCGCGGCCGATCCTCGATGCGGCGGCTGCGGAAGGCGTCGCGGTGCGGGGTCTGCCCGAGCACACCGAACCGGTGCCGGGCAAGGGCGTCGTCGCAACGGTCGACGGGCGCCGCGTCGCCGTCGGCAACGGCGCGCTCATGCAGACGGAGGGACTCGCCGCGCATCCGGCACTCGAAGGCGCCATGCACCGGCTCGCCGATGCGGGACGCACGCCGATGGCGATCGCCGTCGACGGAGTGCCCGTCGGCGTGGTCGGCGTGGCCGACAGCATCCGACCCGAAGCGGCCGAGATGGTGCGCCGACTGCACCGCGCGGGGGTCGAGCGGGTCGTCATGCTCACCGGCGACACCCAGCGGGTCGCCGCCGCGGTGGCGGAGCGGGTCGGCATCGACGAGGTGCGCGCGGGCCTGCTGCCCGAGGACAAGCTCGAGGCCGTGCGCGCCCTGCAGGCGGAGGGCCACACGGTCGCGATGGTCGGCGACGGCGTCAACGACGCCCCCGCGCTGGCACTGGCCGACATCGGCGTGGCGATGGGCGCGGCCGGCAGCGGCGTCGCCGTCGAGACCGCTGACATCGCCCTGATGAAGGACGACCTGCTGCGGCTGCCGCAGGCCATCGCGCTCGCCCGCCGCACCGTGTCGGTCATGCGGCAGAACGTCGCCGTGGCGATGATCACCGTCGTCACGCTGCTCGCCGGTGTCGTCTTCGGCGGGGTGACGATGGCGATTGGGATGCTGGTGCACGAGCTGTCTGTGCTGGCCGTGATCGCCAACGCGATGCGGCTGCTGCGCACGGATTCTGCCGGCCGGCACCGGTTGTCTGCGAGCCCGGTACCCGAAACACTTGAACCGCGGGCGCTTCGCCCGCTCGCCCAGAAGGAGTAGTCATGTCACGCACCTACGTCGTCACAGGTTCCGCATCGGGAATCGGCGCCACCACCACGAGGCTGCTGCGCGAACGCGGCGACCGTGTGATCGGCATCGATCTGCGCGATGCCGAGGTGGAGGCCGATTTGTCGGCCCCGCAGGGCCGGGCCGATGCCGCCGCCAAGACCCTGCAGCTGGCCGACGGCGCGATCGACGCGGTGATCGCGTGTGCCGGCATCTCGGCGCCGATCCCCGCGACCATCTCGATCAACTACTTCGGCGTCACCGAGCTGCTCGAGGCGCTGCGTCCCGGCCTGCTCGCCTCGGACGCGCCCCGCGTCGCGGTGGTCTCGTCGATGGCCTCGCTGCAGCCGAATTCCGCCGAGATGGTCGAGGCGGCGCTGGCCGGCGACGAGGAGCGTGCGACGAGAATCGCCGCCGATCTCGCAGCACAGGGCCCCGAGACCGGCTACCTGGTCTACCCGTCGTCGAAGCGCGCTCTGGCGCGCTGGGTGCGTCGGGTGTCGATCGCGCCCGAATGGGCAGGCAGCGGCATCCCCGTCAACGGCGTCGCGCCCGGCACCGTGCTCACCCCGATGACCGAGAAGCTGCTGTCGACGCCCGAGGGCGTGAAGATGGTGGATGCCGCCGTGCCGATGCCGCTGAACAGCCACCAGCCGCCCGAGTCGATCGCGCACCTGCTGATCTGGCTGACGAGCGTCGAGAACACCCACATGGCCGGTCAGATCATCTACGACGACGGCGGAGCGGATGCGACGCTGCGCGGCGACGACATCTGGTCGTGGAACGACCCGAGGTAACGCCTGGCTGCGGTCTTCCGCGCGGTGTCGATTGAGCACCTCCTCGCTTCCGAGGGGGTGCTTTTTCGCCCCACCGCACACAAGCGTGTGCACGTGCGATTCCGCTTTCTGACACGTTACCTTGGATGGGTGACATGTGCTATGTTACTGACGGGCCGGCCAGGCTCATGCCCGAAAGAAGCCACGGGCGACACCCGATTCAAGGACTCAAGGACGACCCATGACTCGCAAGAAGAAGGCCCTGCTCACTCCCCTGGTCGTGGCATCAGCTACGGCCATGATCCTCAGCGGATGCTCCACCGCCGAGGGGGATCCGACCGGCTCGGCGGGCGAGCCGCAGACCGGCGGCACGCTCAAGGTGCTCTCGAACGGAGACACCGACCACATCGATCCGCAGCTGATCGCCTACGTGCCCTCGAACAGCATCACGCGCACCATCTCGCGTTCGATCCTCAGCTACGAGGCATCCAACGACGCGGCCGAGCGCTCGGAGCTCGTCGGCGACCTCGCGACTGAAGTGCCCGAGCCCGAGGACGGCGGTCTCACCTACACGATCACGCTGCGCGAAGGCACCACCTGGGATGCTCCGGACGGCGCCCGCGACATCGTCTCCGCCGACGTCGAGCGCGGCATCGAGCGCATCTGCAACCCGTACATCGGGGCGGCGCTCGGCGGCTACTTCATCTCGCTCATCGAGGGCATGGCCGAGTACTGCGAGGGCTTCGCCGCGGTCGCGCCGGAGATCGAGCCGATGAAGGAGTACATCGAGTCGAACGACATCAGCGGCGTCGAGACCCCGGATGACAAGACCGTGGTCTTCCGGCTGGTCGAGCCGGCATCCGACTTCACCTCGATGCTCAGCCTGGCCACCGCCAACCCGGCGCCGGTCGAGGTGCTCGACTATCTTCCGGACTCCCCCGAGTACCGCAACAACTTCGTCGCGTCAGGGCCGTACACGGTTGCCGAGCACAAGCCCGACGTCAAGCTGACCCTCGAGCGCAACCCCTCATGGAACGCCGACAGCGACCCTCTGCGCAAGGCCTACGTCGACTCCATCGAGATGACGATGGGCATCGAGGTGGATGCCGGCATGCAGCAGCTGCAGGCCGGCTCGGCCGACATGCTCTTCGACCTGCAGCCGAGCCCGGCGAACATCCAGCAGCTCACGAGCGTCGGCGACGAGAAGTTCACCACGCTCGAGAACGGCGGCGTCGACCAGTTCCTGTGGTTCAACACCAAGACCGACAACAACGACGGGGCGCTGCAGAAGGTCGAGGTGCGCCAGGCGCTGCAGTATGCCATCGACAAGGCGGCCGTGGTGCAGGTCATGGGCGGCGAGGAGATCGCCACCGTGACGAACGGCATCTTCGGCCCTGGCATCAACGGACACGAGCCCTTCTCGCTGTATGGCGACGGCGACGGCAAGGCCGACCCCGAGAAGGCCAAGCAGCTGCTCGCCGACGCCGGCATCGAGAACCTCACGCTGAAGTTCCCGTACCGCAACCTGGGCTCGCAGCCCGACATCGCGCAGACCGTGCAGGCGAGCCTCGAAGAGGCCGGCATCACCGTCGAGCTGTTCCCGGTGCCGCCGACCGACTACTACGCGAACTTCATGACCAACCGCGAGAACGCCACGAACGGCGAGTGGGACATCGCTCTGGTCGGCTGGTCGCCCGACTGGGTCGGCGGTGCAGCCCGCAGCGTGTACCAGCCGCAGTTCAGCTTCAACGGCACTCCGCAGGCCTACAACTACGTCGACTACAACAACGACGAGGCGAACGAACTGGCCGCGCAGGCACTGGCGGCGAGCACACCGGAGGAAGCCGGTGAGCTGTGGCATCAGGTCGACCAGACCGTGATGGAGGACTCCCCCGTGGTGAGCATCGCCGCCAAGAAGAAGGCGAACTACCACTCCGACCGGGTGCAGAACTTCGCGATCTACGCCCTGGCGCAGAACGGCGACTGGGCCAACGTGTGGCTGAGCAAGTGACCCCACGCTGACCGATGCCGCTGCGGCGCCATTCCCTGGCGTCGCAGCGGCCTCATCTGAGGAGGAGTCGCATGTCGATTCTGGAAGTATCGCGGCTGCGCGTCGACATCCCGACCGAGAACGGGACCGTGCACGCCGTCAAGGACGCCTCGTTCCACGTCGCAGAGGGCGAGTTCTTCGGCATCGTCGGCGAGTCCGGGTCAGGCAAGTCGGTGCTGGTGCAGTCGGTGATGGGCCTCATCCCCAACGCCGTCACCAGCGGCTCGGTGCTCTTCGAGGGCGAGGACCTGCTCACGCTCAGTCCCGAGCGGCTGCGTCGCCGGCGCGGCAAGGAGATCAGCATGATCTTCCAGGACCCGCTGTCGAGTCTGCATCCGCAGTACACCGTCGGCTGGCAGATCGTCGAGCAGATCCGCGCCCATGAGAAGGTCTCGAAGCAGGCGGCGAAGGCGCGGGCGATCCAGCTGCTCGAGAAGGTGCACATCGCCGACGCCGCCTCGCGGTTCGACGCGTATCCCCACCAGTTCTCGGGCGGCATGCGCCAGCGCGTGATGATCGCGATGAGTCTGTCGCTCGATCCCAAGCTGATCATCGCCGACGAGCCGACCACGGCCCTCGACTCCACCGTGCAGGCGCAGATCCTGCAGCTGCTCGGCGAGATGAAGCAGGACTTCGGCGCCACGGTGCTGATGATCAGTCACGACCTCAGCGTGATGGCCAGTGTCGCCGATCGGGTGATGGTGATGTACCACGGCGAGCAGGTCGAGCTCGGACCGAGCGCACAGGTCTTCAAGAACCCGCGCGAGGAGTACACGATCTCACTGATCGAGTCGTCGTCTTTCACGCAGAGCGAGCGGCAGGCGCCGCTCGGGCGTCTCGACACCGCCCCCTCGGATGCTGCCGAGTCGGATGCCACAGAGTCGGATGCCACAGAGTCGGATGCCGCAAAGCGCGACGCCCCGATCGCCGAGGTAGCCGGCGTCAGCCTCGCGTTCACTCAGCGCCGTGGCGTGGAGCGCACGGTGCTCGACGGCATCAGCCTCGACGTGCGCCGCGGTGAGACGCTCGGCCTGGTGGGTGAGAGCGGCTGCGGGAAGACCACGCTCGCGCGGACGATCGCCGGACTCGTGCAGCCATCCGAGGGCAGGGTGCTGTTCGACGGCACCGATCTGTCGCACCTCAAAGGGCCGGAGTGGCGGCGCATGCGTCAGCGCGTGCAGGTCGTGTTCCAGGATCCGTTCTCGTCGCTGAACCCCAAGCGCCGCATCGGCTCGATCGTCGAGGATCCGCTGCGCATCCACGGCATCGGCACGGCACGCGAACGGCGCGAGCGCGTGCTCGAGCTGCTCGAGCAGGTCGGCCTCGACCCGGCCCACTACAACCGCTTCCCCGCCCAGTTCTCCGGCGGGCAGCGCCAGCGCATCGGCATCGCGAGGGCGATCGCCCTCAACCCCGACCTGGTGATCCTCGACGAGCCCGTCTCGGCTCTCGACGTGACCGTGCAGGCCCAGGTGCTGCAGCTGCTCGATGATCTGCAGCGCGACCTGGGGCTCACCTACCTGTTCATCTCCCATGACCTCGCCGTCGTGCGCCACATGTGCGACCGCATCGCGGTGATGGAGCACGGCCGCATCATCGAGCTCGACGATGCCGAGACCATCTACCGCTCGCCGCGCGAGCCGTTCACCAAGCGGCTGCTGGCCGCCTCGTTCCTCGAGTCGCAGGAGGTCAGCGCATGAGCGTGTTCTCCAAGGAGACCCTGACCCTGCTGCTCCCCTCCCGAGGGGCCGAGCATGCCGCGCAGGAGGCGAAGAACTCGTGGCAGCTCACGATGCGTCGGCTGCGGCGCGACCCGGCGAGCATCGTCTCGGCGATCGTCATCGTGCTGATCGTGCTGTTCGCACTGGGCGCTCCACTGATCGCGCAGTGGACCGGACACGGACCCACCGAGCAGTTCCGCGAGACGGGACTGTCGCCGGCAGGCATGCCGGTGGCGCCGAACGCCGAGTTCCTGCTCGGCACCGACCAGCTCGGGCGCGACGTGTTCGTGCGCCTCGCGTACGGTGCGCAGGTGTCGCTGCTGGTCGGCGTGGTCGCCTCGCTGGCGGCATCCGCCATCGGCATCCTCATCGGCATGACCGCCGGCTTCGCCGGCGGCGTCGTCGACACCGTGCTCAGCCGCCTGATCGACCTGGTCATGAGCGTGCCGTTCCTGCTCGTCGCGATCGCGACCGTCTCGGTGCTCGGTCCCAGCCTGCAGCTGTCGATCTCGGTGATCGTGTTCTTCAGCTGGGCGGGACTCGCCCGCGTCATCCGCGGGCAGGTGCTGGCCCTGCGCGAGCGGGAGTTCATCGAGACGGCCCGCTCGATGGGTCAGTCCGGGGTCGCGACGATGTTCCGCGACGTGCTGCCGAACCTCGTGGTGCCGATCGTCGTCTACACGACGCTGATGATCCCCGCGGCGATCGTGTTCGAGGCGACGCTGTCGTTCCTCGGCCTGGGCATTGTGCCGCCCACCCCCAGCTGGGGCAACATGCTCGCCGACGCGGCGAACGGATCGATGTACATGGTGGCGCCCTGGATGGTGCTCGTGCCCGGACTCGCGCTGCTGACCCTGACGCTGACGTTCAACCTGCTGGGCGATGGTCTGCGTGACGCCCTCGATCCGTCCTCGACGAAGGGAGCACGGGCATGATCCGCTACATCCTCTCGCGCATCGGCTTCGGGCTGCTGGTGCTGTTCCTGCTGAGCATCTTCGTCTTCGTGCTGTTCTACGTCACCCCCTCCGACCCGGCGCGCATCATCGCGGCGACAAGGCGACCGAAGAGCTCATGGCGCAGATCCGGGTCAACCTCGGCCTCGACAAGCCCATCTGGGAGCAGTACCTGCTCTTCCTCGGCAACCTGCTGCAGGGAGACCTCGGGTACTCCTACCGCTCGAACCTCCCGGTCGCCGATCTGGTGCTGGCGCGCATTCCCGTGACGATGTCGCTGGTGTTCGGCGGTGTCATCGTGTGGCTCGCGATCGGCATCCCGATCGGTCTCGCCTCGGCCAAGCGCCCCGGCAGCGTGCGCGACCGTCTCGGGCAGGGCTTCGCCCTGGTCGGCATCAGCTTCCCCACCTTCGTGCTCGGTATGCTCGCGCTGTACACGCTGTACTTCCTGCCCACACGGTTCGGCGTCAACCTGTTCCCGCCGTCGGGATACGTGCCGCTCACCGTGAATCCGCTGCAGTGGGCGTGGCACCTGGTGCTGCCCTGGCTGACGCTCGCGCTGGTGACCGCGGCGGTGTACGCCCGGCTGACCCGCGGCCAGATGCTCGACGTGCTGGGCGAGGACTATGTGCGCACCGCGCGGGCGAAGGGGCTCACCGAACGCCGGGTGATCTACGTGCACGCGTTCCGCAGCGCCATGCCGCCGCTGGTGACCCAGCTGGGCATCGACATCGGTCTCATGCTCGGTGGTGTGATCGTGATCGAGCAGGTGTTCGGTCTGCAGGGTGTGGGAGCGCTGGCGATCTCGAGCGTCTCGATGCAGGATCGTCCGGTGGTGATCGCCATCGTGCTGCTCGGCGGCGTGTTCGTGGCGCTGTCGAACCTCATCGTGGATCTGTTCTACGCTCTGCTCGACTCGCGCGTGCGCACGCGCTCGGCGTGAGCGTCGCCACCTCGGAGCAGGCATGGAAAGGCAGGTGCGGTCGACCGTGAGCCGCGAATCGGAGTACTTCATCGGCGACGACATCGTCGCCCGCGATGTGTGGACGACCGTCCCGCTCGACTGGGACGACCCCGACGGCGAGACCATCGAGGTCTTCGCCCGCGAGTTCGTCGCCGCCGAGCGTCGGGGCGACGACCTGCCGCTGCTGCTGCACCTGCAGGGCGGGCCCGGCGGCAAGGGCGCCCGCCCGCTGAGCCGCGATGCCTGGGTGGATGCTGCGCTGTCGCGGTTCCGCTTGATCATGCCCGATCAGCGCGGCACCGGACGATCGACGCCGCTCTCGGGTGCGGACTTCGCGGCGATGCCGGCCGACGAAGCCGCGCGGCGGCTGTCCCTGCACCGCGCCGACTCGATCGTGCGCGACTTCGAGGCGCTGCGCGCAACCCACTACGAGGGCCGGCAGTGGTGGACGATCGGTCAGAGCTATGGCGGCTTCCTCACGCTGCATTATCTGTCGACGGCCCCGCAGGCGATCGTCGCGTCGGCCGTCGCGGGTGGACTCCCCTCGCTGCATCCGGACGCGGCCGAGGTGTACCGGCGCACGTTCCCCCGCGTTGCGGACAAGAACCGGCGGTTCCGTGAGCGTGCCCCGCATCTGACCGAGCGCATCGGCGCGGTTGCCGATCTGCTCCACGAGCAGGACGTGCGGCTGCCCGACGGCGACCGGCTCACCGTGCGGCGGCTGCAGACCCTCGGCCTCGACTTCGGAATGGCACCGGGCGCCGACCGGGTGCACTGGCTGTTCGACGAGGCGTTCGCCGATCGCGCCGAGACGCGGCTGAGCGATACGTTCCTCGCCACGGTCGGCTCGGCGACGGCGTTCGCGACGAATCCGCTGTTCATCGCGCTGCAGGAGAGCATCTACGGTGCGAGACCCACCGGCTGGGCGGCACAGGCCGAGCGCGACAGGCATCCGGACTTCGCGGAGTCTGCGCGCCCGCTGCTGTTCACCGGCGAGATGGTCTTCCCCTGGATGTTCGACGAGATCAGGGCTCTGCGCGGCTTCCGCGCCGGCGTCGAGGAGCTCGCGACGCGGGAGTGGCCCATCGAACTGTACGATCACGCGCGTCTGGGTTCGAACGAGGTGCCCGTCGAAGCAGTCGTCTACTTCGACGACATGTACGTCGATGCCGGGCTCTCGCTGGACACGGCAGCGCAGGTGGGCGGTCTGCACGCCTGGGTGACCAACGAGCACGAACACGACGGCATCGCGCGCGCCGGCGTTGCCGACCGTCTCTTCACCGCACTCGAGCGACGACTCGGGGGCACGGCGCGCACACGCTCGACCGACGATCAGGAGTGATGAATTGACCGGCACGCACGATCACGACGCCCGCTACGACGACACCGTTCACGTCGTGGACTGGGAGCGAAGCATCCCCAATCCGCGCTCGGCCACGACCGACCCTCGGATGCCGTCGCTGGCGAAGGCTCCCGGCTTCGCCGAGTGGATGCGCACGGGCTGGGGCGACGCAGACCGCACGGCGCGGGTCGAACCCGGCGCGGCTGACGCCGCCCGCCGGCACCGCGAGCGGCTGTCGCACGCGCTCCCCGGGCAGTCGCTGCTCGTGCTGGCCGGACGCGCCCAGGCGCGGGTGCACGACAACTTCTTCGAGTTCCGGGCACACAGCGACTTCCTCTGGCTGACCGGATTCGCGGTCGAGGATGGCGTTCTGGTGATGACGCCCGTCGCGGGTGGTCACGATGCGACGCTGTACATCACTCCCCCGGCCCGTCCGGGGGCTGCGGCGTTCCACGCGGATGCTGCGCATGGCGAATTGTGGGTCGGCCCGCTTCCGGGCGTCGCCGAGCTGGCATCCGCTCTCGCTCTGCGCGTGCGCCCGCTCGACGAACTGAGCGTCCGCGACGACGCACTGATCGCCGGGCACGCCGTCGCCGGCGCCGGCACCGGTGCCCGCGTCGGCGGTCGACGTCGCTCGCCGCTGCTCGCACGCACGCTGGCTGAACTGCGCATCGAGAAGGATGCCTGGGAGCTGGCCGAACTGCGCTCAGCGGTGACCCACACGATCGATGGATTCGCCGCTGTGCGACGGGAGATCCCGCGTGCCATCGAGTTCGGGGGCGAGCGCTGGCTGCAGGGCACGTTCGACCGGCACGCGCGCACCGTCGGGCAGGCGCCGGGATACGCCTCGATCGTCGGCTCGGGGGCGAACGCTCCGGTGCTGCATTGGGTGCGCGCCGAGGGTGCGGTCGATCCGGATGCCCTGCTGCTGCTCGACATGGGCGTGGAGAACCGTAGCGGGTACACCGCCGATGTGACGCGGACCCTTCCCGCGAGCGGGCGCTTCAGCGCGGCCCAGCGCGAAGTACACGATCTCGTAGAGCGCTCGCACCGTGCGGGGCTGGCCGCGGTCGCCCCGGGGCGCGACTGGCGCGACTTCCACACGGCGTGCATGCAGGTGCTCGCGCAGGGGCTCAGCGACTGGGGGATGCTGCCGGTGTCAGTCGATGAGGCACTGTCGGCGCAGGGTCAGCACCATCGGCGGTACATCGTGTGCGGTGTCGGTCATCATCTCGGGCTGGACGTGCACGACTGCGGCGCCTCGTCGTACGCGGAGTACTTCGAGGCGACCATGCGCCCGGGTATGGCCCTCACCGTGGAGCCGGGGCTGTACTTCCACTCGTGGGATGAGACCGTGCCACCCGAGCTGCGCGGCATCGGCGTGCGGATCGAGGACGATGTCGTGGTGACCGAGGACGGGCACGAGGTGCTCAGCGCCGGTCTGCCGATCGATGCCGACGGGTTGGAAGAGTGGATGCGCTCCGTCGTGTAGTATGTTACATGTTATAGACGGCGACCCCGCCGCTACAGCTGGAAAGGAACGAGGATGTCTCAGAAGGCTCCCTGGCACGGCGTGATCGTCGCGTCCGCCCTCCCGTTCAAGGAGGATCTCTCCGTCGACTACGACCGGTTCGCGGAACACGTCCGGTTCCTCGCCGACAACGGATGCGACGGGATCGCACCCAACGGATCGCTCGGCGAGTACCAGAACCTCAGCGAGCAGGAGCGCGCGCAGGTGATCAAGACGGCCGTCGACGCTGCCCCCGAGGGCTTCTCGGTGATGGCGGGTGTCGGCGCGTACGGCGCGCTGCAGTCGGCGCACTGGGCGGAGCAGGCCGCAGAGGCCGGTGCCGACTGCGTCATGCTGCTACCCCCGAACACCTACCGCGCGAACCGCGAGCAGGTCAAGCACCACTACGCCACGGTCGCCGCCGTCGGCCTGCCGGTGGTCGGATACAACAACCCGATCGACACGAAGGTCGACCTGGTGCCCGACCTCATCGCCGGGATCCACGAGGCCGGCCACATGGTGGGCGTCAAGGAATTCACCGGCGACCCGCGCCGCATCTATGAGATCAAGGAGGTCGCTCCGAGCATCGACATCCTGATCGGCACCGACGACAGCGTGCTCGAGGTGGGCATCGCCGGTGCCGTGGGCTGGGTCGCCGGCTACCCGAACGCCATCCCGAAGGCCACGGTCGAGCTGTACCGACTGTCAACCTCGGGTGACGTGCGCGATCTCGAGCGGGCCAAGGTCGTTTACCGTGACCTGCACAAGCTGCTGCGCTGGGACACCAAGACCGAGTTCGTCGAGTCGATCAAGCTGTCGATGGATGTTCTCGGTCTGTACGGTGGGCCTTGCCGTCCGCCGCGCCTTCCGCTGCCGAAGGACGTCGCCGATCAGATCATCGCCGACACCAAGGAGGCGGCAGCCAAGGGCTACGGCGCCTGAGCCCTGCTAGTTTCGTAGGCAGTGTCATACCAAATGGCACTGCCTACACCTCTTTGAGAGGCCACTCATGTCGCATCCCTCCGTCGTCACCCCCCTCCAGCCGGTGCTCAACCTGCGTGAGCGCGTCGAGGTCGCCCTCGAGGCGGCGATCCGCTCAGGAGAGATGGCTCCCGGAGAGCTGTTCTCGGCACCGGCCCTGGCAGCGCGCTTCAACGTCTCGGCGACACCGGTGCGTGAGGCGATGCTCAACCTCGAGAAGCTCGGCTTCGTCGAGGCCGTGCGCAACAAGGGTTTCCGCGTGACCACCATCCGCGATGAGGACATCGCGAACATCGTCGCCGTGCGGCGCCTGCTCGAGCCGCCGCTGGTGCGACAGCTCGCGGGCGCGATCCCCGCCGACGCCTACGCCGACCTGCGCGCCATGGCGGACGCCATCGTCGAGGGCGCCTCGCAGGGCGACCTGACGACCTACCTCGAGGCCGACCGCGCCTTCCACCAGGCGGTCAACGCGCACAGCGACAACCCGCGCCTCACGAGCCTGATCTCGCAGTTGCGCAAGGAGACCCGCCTGCCGGGCCTTGCCGGCATGCTCGCGACCGAGGAGCTGTCGAAGTCGGCCGCCGAGCACCACGAGCTGCTCGATCTGCTCGAAGCCGGCGACGCCGCGGGCGCCGAGGCTGTGATGGATCGGCACATCGGCCACGTGATCGGCTGGTGGGCCGGGCGGGACGAGAGCGGGGCCTGAGCAGAACGGCTCAGAAGAACGCTCCGAGCAGGTCGAGGGAGCGGAAGCGCCGCCTAGCTCTTCGGGCATGGCATGTCAACGGGGGCCACACTTCACCGCCGGATTGGCACCCTGGGGACAGACAGAAGGGAGCTTCTCATGAGCGGCACCGAGCAGCAGGACGACAGCACCGCACCCGGCGAGTACGCACGGGAGGTCGAGGAGCCGAGCACAGAGAAGGAACCCGGCGAAGAGCCGAAGGCGCCGAAAGAGCACGACCCGCAGCCGGACCACCAGGCGGTGGGCATCGGCGTCGTGGACGGCGCGCAGTCGGATGCGGCGGGGTCCGGCGAGAGCTGACGGGCCGCCACGATGAGAGGAGCATCATGAACGCACGCGACGCAGGAGGGCTGATCAAGCTCAGCGAGAGCGCTGAGCGCATCAGTTCGACCGACGAGGACATCCGCGGGCGCACCGTCCGCGACCGCGACGGGGAGGAGCTGGGCACGATCAAGGACCTGCTCATCGACGACGACGAGGGCAAGGTGCGGTTCCTCGAGGTGGCTTCGGGAGGGTTCCTCGGGATCGGCCAGGACAAGACCTTCATGCCCGTCGACGCGATCACCGCGGTCACCGAGGACGAGGTGCGCATCGATCAGACCCGCGAGCATGTCGCCGGGGCCCCCGCGTACGACCCCGAGCTCGTCAGGCAGCGCGAGAACTACGCCGGCATCCTCGACTATTACGGAGTGGGTCCGTTCTGGGCGCCTGGGTACCAGTACCCGGGATACCCGTACTACCGGTGACGAGCGATCACTCGTCGTCGAGGACTTCCCGCAGCTTCGCGGCGAACGCCTCGGGCTCGCCCGCATAGCCGAACTCGCCGCCCATGAATCCGCCGTGGTGGCTGGGGAAGACCGTCGCCTGTTGACCGAGTTGTTCGGCGAGCGCGAGCGCGGTGCGCCCGGTGTACACGTTCCGTGATTCTCGCCCCACGGCGACGACGATCCGGGTCGGCGACGACTGCAGCGTCTGCAGATCGGGCCGGTACAGGGTCACCGCCCAAGAGCGATCGGACAGCAGCGGGTCGTCCCGCGAGCCGTCGTCGTCGGCCGGCATCCCGAATGTGGCCGGATCGGGTGCCGGCAGGGAGGCGTACTCGTCGGTGAACTCCCCCTCCCATGCCGTCATCGCGAGGAAGGCCGCCATCCCCGCTCGCCATCCGCGCTCCTGATACACGCGGGTGTACGACTCGCGGGCGCGCTGGACCGCATCGGCGTCCGGCAGGACGCAGTCGATCGGCGGCTCATGCGCGACCAGTGTCGAGACGTCCTGCGGATACGCGGTCACCAGCGCGAGCGCGGTCACTGCGCCGCCACTGCTGGCGAACATCTGCACGGGGCCGACGCCGAGGGCCTCGATGATCGCGTGCACGTCCTGAGCCTGGGTCTCGGGCTCATTCGTCACCCGCCCGTCCTTGCGCCGGCTCCTGCCCAGCCCACGCGGGTCGTAGGTGACGACGGTGCGGTCCTCGAACAGGCGCACCTGGTCGCGGAATCCACTCGCATCCATGGGCTGGCCGATCATCACCAGCGGCGGCCGCCCATCCGCGGTGGGCAGCGGCCCGTGGACGTCGTAGACCAGATCCACCTCGGGCAGGTCGAGTGTGTGCTGTGCCACGGCAGCCTCCTTCGGCACGGCGGACGCTCTGAATGCTACGTCGCCGAGCCCATGCCGGGAAGACCTTCAGCCGCCTGCAGCGCGCCACGCGGCCGATCGTGCGCGCGGGAGCACGGAAACGACGAGGCCCCGACCTTTCAGTGAACACTGGCAGGTCGGGGCCCTCGACATCTGGCGGTGACGGCGGGATTTGAACCCGCGGTAGGGGTTACCTACACAACATTTCGAGTGTTGCACCTTCGGCCGCTCGGACACGTCACCGTCGTCCAGCTTACGACATCGCGGGCGCGGCGCGCGAATCGAGGCAGCTCCCCCGCGCTGGCGGATAGAACGTGACATATTACGTTTCCTCACCTAGATTGAGGAGCATGCCCGACGTCATCGCCGACCTCACTCTGGTGAGCGCCCAGCAGCTCGAAGAGCGCATCAGCATGTCCGCCGCGATCGAAGCGATCCAGATCACCCTGCGCGACGGCTTCGACCCCGAAGACGACCTCGCTCGTCAGATCCTCGACGTGCCGAACGGCCAGCTGCTGCTGATGCCCGCCGCGGCCGCCGGCGCGGTCGGACAGAAGTTCGCCACCGTGGCCCCTGGCAACCCCGAGCGTGGCCTCGAGCGCATCCAGGCCGTCTACATCCTCGTCGACGGCACCACCCTCGCCCCCACAGCGATCCTCGACGGCACCGCACTCACCAGCATCCGCACCCCCGCTGTCTCAGCCGCGTGCGCCGACGTACTCGCCGAGCCGGACGCCGCCGACCTCGTCGTCATCGGCACCGGCCCGCAGTCCATCCGCCACGTCGAGGCCTTCGCCGCGATCCGACCTCTGCGCTCGGTGCGCATCATCGGCCGGGATGCCGCGCGCACAGCATCCGCTGTCGATGCCTCACGCGGCTACGCACCCGATGCCGACATGCGCGCGGGCACCGTCGACGACATTGCGAACGCGACGCTCATCGTGTGCGCGACGACGGCGTCCGAGCCGCTGTTCCCCTCCGAGATGGTGCGCGACGACGCCACGATCGTTGCGATCGGCTCGCACGAACGCGACCGCACCGAGCTCGACCCCGTCCTCGTCGGGCGCTCGCAGGTGGTCGTGGAGAGTCGTCGCGTCGCGCGTGCCGAGGCGGGCGACGTCATCGTCGCCGTCGAGGCGGGGATGCTGCGCTACGACGACCTGGTCACGATGAACGAACTGCTCACCGGCGCCGTCGCCCCGGCATCCGACCGACCCCGCATCGTCAAGACCTGCGGCATGGGCTGGCAGGACCTCGCCGTCGCCCGTCTGGCCGTCTGAATCATGCGCTGGACCACCGAAGACTGGCACACCGCCGGAGAGCCGTTCCGCATCGTCGAGAACGTTCCCACGCACGGCGCGACGGTCGCCGAGCGCAGGGTCGAGGCGATCGGCGGCGAAGCCGACGCCATTCGCCGCTTCCTCTGCCTCGAACCCCGCGGCCACGACGACATGTACGGCGGCTTCATCACGCCGCCCGACGACGACGGCGCCGACTTCGGCGTGCTGTTCTGGCACAAGGACGGCTTCTCGACCGCCTGCGGGCACGGCACGATCGCCCTGGGCGCCTGGGCGGTGCGCACCGGGCGCGTGCCCTCCGACCCCGACGGCGAGACCGCGGTCACGATCGACGTCCCCAGCGGACGCGTGCAGGCACTCGTGCGCCAGAGCGACGGACGGATCGACGAGATCGTCTTCCGCAACGTCGAATCGCGGATGCTGGCACGGGGCATCCGACTGCAGACCTCACGCGGTGAGGTCGAGGTCGACCTCACGTTCGGCGGGGCGGTGTACGCCACGTTGCCGGCATCCGCCGTCGGGCTCGAAGTGATCCCGGCGCACACCACCGATCTGATCGCCATCGGCCGCGAGATCAAGTGGGCTCTCAACGAGTACCCGGTGGCGCAACTGACCGATGGCCGCCTCTCGGGCGTCTACGGCACGATCCTCTTCGACGACCTCGGGCGCACTGAGAACGGCCCCTGGCAGCGCAACATCACCGTCTTCGCCGACGGCGCGGTCGACCGCAGCCCGTGTGGCTCGGGCACCGCCGCGCGGGTCGCGCTGCTCGCCGCGACCGGAGAGCTCGCCGACGGTGAGACCCTCACGCATGATTCGATCATCGACACGCGCTTCCATGCGCGGATCGCCGAGCGCACGGCATCCGGAGTCATCCCCGAGGTGCGCAGCACCGCCTACCGGGTCGGATCGTCGACGTTCGAACTCGATGCCGGCGACCCGCTCGCCACGGGCTTCAGCCTGCGCTGACTCGCTTCTACCCACCGGAGGACCTCATGTCTGCTGCATCCCTTTCGATCACCGGCGCGCACGTCTGGGACGGCGACGGATTCGAGCCGCGCGACGTGCACATCGTCGACGGCCGGGTCGCGTCCGCGCCCGCATCGGATGCTGAGGTGCTCGACGCCACCGGAGGCTGGCTCGTCCCCGGTCTCATCGACGCGCACTTCCACGCCTATGCGACCAGCATGGACGGTCTCGAGAACGAGCGCGGCCCCCTCAGCTACGCCGCGCTCAACGGCGCCCGCCGCCTCAGCCGCGCCCTGCAGCGCGGATTCACCACGGTGCGAGACGTCGCCGGCGGCGACATCGGCCTGGCGCAGGCCATCGACGCCGAGCTGTTCCCCTCGCCCCGCTACCACTTCACCGGGCCGGCGCTCAGCCAGACCGGCGGACACGGCGACCCCCGCTCGGCGCACGTCGACGTCTGCTTCTCGCACGGTCACATGTGCGAGATCGTCGACGGCGTCGACAATCTGCGCGTCGCGGTGCGCGAACGGCTGCGCACCGGATCCCACGCGATCAAGGTGATGGCCTCGGGAGGCGTCTTCTCGCTCACCGACCCGATCCGCATCCCGCAGTACTCCGCCGACGAGCTGCGCGCCGTGGTCGACGAGGCGACGCGCCGCGGCTCGTACGTGTGCGCGCACGCGTATTCGTCGGAGGCCGTGCAGCACG
The DNA here is from genome assembly GCF_037204185.1 of Microbacterium bandirmense. Classification (NCBI taxonomy): domain Bacteria; kingdom Bacillati; phylum Actinomycetota; class Actinomycetes; order Micrococcales; family Microbacteriaceae; genus Microbacterium; species Microbacterium bandirmense. The sequence continues at coordinate 155,552 of NZ_JBBDGM010000007.1, forward strand.
CCGTGGCCGCCGGGGTGCGGTCGATCGAGCACGGCAACCTCATCGACGCGGCGACCGCCTCGCTGATGGCCGAGGCCGGTGCGTTCCTGGTGCCGACCCTCGCCGCGTACGACGCGATGGACCGCCGCGGCACCGAGATCGGATTGAACGCGGTGTCGCTCGCGAAGAACACCGAGGTGCTCACCAAGGGACAGGATGCCGTGCGCCTGGCCCACGAGGCCGGTGTGCGCGTCGGCTTCGGCACTGATCTGATGGGTGACCTCGAAGACGACCAGCTCGCGGGCATCCGCCTGCAGATCGAGGCGAGCTCGGCAGCCGAGACCCTGCGGTCGATGACCGCGGTGAACGCCGAGCTCATCGGCGACGAGGCGCTCGGCCACCTGACCGCCGGCGCCTATGGAGACGCCGTGCTGCTGGCATCCGACCCCCTCGCCGACCCTTCGGCGCTCTGGCGTCAGGACGCGCGCACCGCGGTGATCCGCGCCGGCGCCGTCGTCTGACCCCGCCGAGGCCCCCTCTGGTCGTCCGCGCCCCCTCGCGTTTGCGCAACCACGAGGGGGCGTCGACGACCAGGAGGGGCCTCGGCGGAAGGGTGAGTAGGTCTCAGCGGGCGAACGAGCCCCAGGTCGTCGAACGGCCGGCGGCGCTGCGGGTCTGCGGGACATCCCAGGGGTTCGCGTCCTGCAGCGGCGCGGGCAGCAGCGCCTGCGGGGCGCCCTGGTACGAGACCCCGCGCAGGAAGCGCGTGATCGCCGCCGTGCCGACGCTGGTCGCATCGCTCGTGGTCGCCGGGTACGGGCCGCCGTGCTGCATGGCGGGAGTCACCGAGACGCCGGTCGGCCAGCCGCCGAAGAGCACGCGTCCGCTGGTCTCGGCCAGTGCCTCCACGAGCGGGGCGAGCGACTCGTCGGCGAGCTCTTCGGCGCGGGCGTGCAGCGTCGAGGTCAGGTTGCCCGGGAACAGCTCGGTGTGCAGCGCGGGCAGCGCTGCGCGATCGGCGTAGCGCACGATCACCGACAGCGGACCGAACGACTCCTCGAGCAGCGCCTCACGGTTCTGCGTCAGTGTGTCGACGTCGACGGTCACAACGGTGGGCGTCGCATAGGTCTGCCCTGCGTCGTCGACGCGAACCTCGCCCTGCGAGAGCACGGTCACCCCGTCGGCGCCCAGCACGTCGTCACGGCGCTGCGAGAACGCGCGTCCGATGCCGGGGTTGAGCAGGCGATGCTCGTCGACGGATGCCGCAGCCCCCGAAACCGCATTGAGGTCGACCCCGTCGGGCACGAACAGGAAGCCGGGCTTGGTGCACAGCTGTCCCGCCGAACCCGACACCGAGGCCACGAAGCCGTCCAGCAGCGCGTCGTCGGCGTAGGTCGCGTAGACCGGGTTGACGCTGCCGAGCTCACCGTAGAACGGGATCGGCACCTCGCGGGATGCCGCGATATCGGCGAGCATGCGACCGACGTGCGTCGAGCCGGTGAACGCCCCGGCACGGATGCGCTCGTCCTTCAGCAGATCGACGCCGTTCTGCTGTCCGCTGATGAGCTGGAACACGCCCTCGGGCATCCCGGCCTCGCGCAGCGCACCCGCGACGACCTCGGCGGTGCGGCGGGAGAGCTCCGGATGCCCGGAATGCGCCTTCACCACGACCGGGCAGCCGGCGGCGAGCGCGGCGGCCGAGTCGCCGCCGGCGACGGAGAACGCGAACGGGAAGTTGGATGCCGCGAAGTTCAGCACCGGGCCGACCGGCTCCAGCATCCGACGCAGATCGGGACGGGGGCCGATGACGTACTCGGGGTCGGCGTCGTCGATGCGCGCGTCGAGATACGCGCCGTCGACGATCGTGTCGGCGAACAGACGCAGCTGCCACGAGGTGCGGCGCAGCTCGCCGGTGAGACGGGCCTGAGCGAGGCCGGTCTCGCGCATCGCGATGTCGATCAGCTCGGGGGCGGTGGCGTCGAGGGCATCCGCCACTGCCACGAGGGCTGCGCCCCGATCGCGCGGGCTGGTGCGAGCGAAGGGGCGCGAGGCGGCTGCGGCCGCAGCGGCGACGGCGTCGATGTTCTGGTTCTCGGTCACGGTTCTCTCCTGGTGATCTCAGTCGCGGGTCTGGTGTGTGCGCCTGCCGCGGGAATGTGCGCCTGCCGCGGAGGGAAAGTCGGATGCTGTCCGCGCGAAGCGCACTTCTCCGCGTGGAGCGCCCAGCGCGGAGCGCGGAGCGGGCCCCGGTGCGGGCTAGAACACGAAGCCCTCCGGGAACGGGTCGTTCTCATCGAGCAGGTACTGGCCGAGCCCGGTCACCCAGGCGCGTCCGGTGATGGTGGGGATGATGGCGGGCCGGTCGCCGACGGTGGTCTCGCCGACGATCCGACCCGTGAACTCCGTGCCGATGAACGACTCGTTCACGAAGGGCGTGTCGACCGCGAGCTCGCCTCGCGCATGCAGCTCGGCCATGCGCGCGCTGGTGCCGGTGCCACAGGGCGAGCGGTCGAACCAGCCGGGATGGATGGCCATCGCATGGCGCGAGCGGACGGCGTCTGAGCCCGGGGCGATGAACTCCACGTGGTGCACGTGGTTCGCTCCCTGCAGCACCGGATGCACGGGCGGCGCCTGCGTGTTGATGGCATCCATGATCTTCAGCCCGGCCTGCAGGATGTCGTCCTGCCGCGCTCGATCGAACGGCAGACTCACCTGGTCGAGATCGACCAGGGCGTAGTAGTTGCCGCCGAACGCGACCGAGTAGGTGATCTCGCCGATACCGGGCACCTCGATGCGCTCGTCGAGCCGATCGACGAAGCTCGGCACGTTCTCGATGGTGACGTCGACCGCGCGGCCGTTCTCGACCTGCACCCGGGCGATGACCAGCCCGGCGGGCACGTCGAGGCGGATCTCGGTGATCGGCTCGGTGACCTCGACCATGCCGGTCTCGACGAGCACCGTGGCCGCTCCGATCGTGCCGTGGCCGCACATCGGCAGGAATCCGGATGCCTCGATGAACACGATCCCCCAGTCGGCGTCGTCGCGGGCGGGCGGCTGCAGCAGCACACCCGACATGGCCGCGTGCCCGCGCGGTTCGTTCATGAGGAACCCGCGCAGCCCGTCGAGATGCTCCATGGCGTACAGGCGGCGGTCGTTCATCGTCGCGCCGGGGATGCGCCCGACGCCGCCGGTGACGACCCGCGTCGGCATCCCCTCGGTGTGGGAGTCGACGGCCTGGATGGTTCGGCGTGCGCGCATCAGCTTCCTCCTGGGGTTTCGGTCTGGGGTGTCTGTGCGCCATCCTCGCACTGTGCGAGGGCGGCGAGCTCGCCGATGCGAACCGACGACAGCACGGGGCGGTGGTCGAAGCTCGTGGGTCCCTGAGCTTGTCGAAGGGCGCCGAGGATGTCTGCCACGCTGCGCCCGCAGGTGCGTCCCTGGCAGGCGCCGAGTCCGGCGCGCGTGGCCAGCCGCATGCCGCGCGAGGACGCGTCGGCGTATTCGTCGATCGATGCCTTCGGCACTGATTCGCAGCGGCATACGATCGTGTCGTCGCGCAGCCATCCGGTCCACCCCGGGCGGATGCCGTGCACGGCAAGCCGCGCGGCGAACGCGCGCATCCGGCGGCGGGCGGCGAGCGGCGCCCTGTAGCGCAGGTCGGCGCCCGGGATGCCCGCGGCGGCGAGCCCCGCGATCTCGCCCTCGGCGAGCGCCGCGTCGGCCCCGCCGATCCCGGTGATCTCACCGGCCGCGTAGACCCCGGGGATGCTGGTGAGCTGCTGCGAGTCGACTGTCACGAACCGGTCGGCCGAGATCTGGCATCCAGACTGGATCGCCGTCTCGAGCCGCGGAGTGAATCCGTGTCCGAGCGCCACCGAGTCGCACTCGACGGTGCGCTCGGTCCCGGCGATGGGCCGCCACTGCGGGTCGAGGCGCTGCACGGTGACGGCCTCGACGGCATCCGATCCGTGGATGCGGGTGACCGCGCTGCCGAAGCGGTACGGCGTGCGGTGGCGCAGCAGCGACGCCACGTACGAGCCGAGCTCTCCCGCCTTGCCGACGGCGGCCGACAGCTCCCACGCGCGGGCTCCCCACCCGCGCAGGATCGTGCCGACCGATGCGGCTTCGACGACCTCGGCGATCTCCCCGCCGAGCAGCGCGATGCTCTGCGCGACCGGCAGCAGGAAGGGCCCGGCACCGGCGACGACGGTGCGCTCGCCGAGCGTCAGCGCATCGCGCTTGGCCATCGCCTGCGCGGCGCCCGCCGAGGTGACGCCGGGGAGCGTCCAGCCGGGCACCGGCAGCACGCGGTCGTGCGCGCCGGTGGCGACGACGACGGCATCCGCTTCGAGGGTCTCGCCGCGTCGGTCGGCGCCGTCGGCCGGCCCCGTGAGCACGTGCACGCGCAGCGGGTCGGTCTCCACCCGCCAGACGCTCGTGGATGCCAGCATCCGCACGTCTCTCAGCGACTGCTGCAGGGTGCCGAACCGTCCGAGCTGGTGCTGCAGCCGCGGGTCGGTGAAGTCGGGATGATGCCGCCAGAACTGTCCGCCGACGCGCTCGCCCTCGTCGACGAGCACGACCTCGGCCCCGGCGGCCGAGGCGGATGCCGCCGCCGCGAGCCCGGCAGGCCCCGCGCCGATCACGATGACGCGGGTCATGCGCGCGACTCCCGCTCGATCACGTCGCCCTCGCAGGCGGTGCGCTGGCAGGCGCGCACGCCCTCGACGCCGTTCACGGTCAGCACGCAGTCCTGGCAGATGCCGATGCCGCAGAAAATGCCGCGCTCGGCGCCCTGCGCGTCGCGCCAGGTGCGCCGGCCGTTGGCCAGCAGCACGCCGGCGATCGTCTGACCGTCGCGTCCGCGCAGGTCGTCGCCATCGAATCGGATGCTGATGCTCATCGCCCGCTCCTCCTGCCGTTCCGTACTCCAGGTCGCAATGGATGCCGCTTCCGCGCCGGGATAGCGGCATCCATTGCGACCTGAGCTGCGGGGGCGGCCTCGATACCGGCATCCATTGCGACCTGGACGTCCATTGCGACCTGGACGCCGGACGCAAGCACGACACGGCTCATGCGGCCACCCCCTGCAGGGTGGGGCGCGACGGCAGGAACGGCGTCGGATCGAGCGGTGCGTCGGTGCCGAGCACGGCATGCGCGATCAGAGCCCCGGTGGTGGGCGCCAGCCCGATGCCTGCACCCTCGTGGCCTGCCGCGTGGAAGAGTCCCGCGATGCGGGCATCGGCGCCGATCGCCGGCAGGTGGTCGGGGGCATACGGCCGGAAGCCGTAGTACGTGCGCAGCAGCATGGTGTCGGCGAGGAAAGGGAAGAGCCTGCTCGCCTTCGCCGCGACCTCCGCCAGCGGAGCGAGGAGCCCGTCGCTCGAGAATCCCACCCGCTCGCGGCTCGATCCGATCAGCACGGTGCCCGCCGGGGTCGACTCCACCACGGTCGAGGTCTGCAGCGCAGCATCCCCCGATCCGACCGCACCGACGTAGTCGGCGTCGTACACCTTGTGGAACACCCGCTGCGGCATCGCCGTGGTGACCAGGATCGTGCCGCGTCGCGGGCGGATGTCGAGCGCGGCGCCGAACAGCGCCGCGGCCTCGCCCGCCCAGGGGCCCGCGCAGTTCACGACGGCATCCGCGTCGATGCGTCCCTCCGCGGTGAGCACGCCGCGCACCCGGTCGCCATCGACGACGGCGCCGGTGACCTCGGTGATCCGCAGCTGCGCGCCCAGATGCCGAGCCCGCGCGAGCATCGCCTGCGTCGCGAGACTGGGCTGCACCTGCGCATCGTCGGGATAGTGCACGCCGGCGGCGACCTCGGGAGAGAGGTGCGGCTCAAGGGCGCGAAGGCTGCGCTCGTCGAGCGCCTCGGATCGGATGCTGATCTCGCGCTGCCCGGCGGCGAAGCGCTGCAGTGCCTCCGCTCCCCCGGCGAACGCGACGACCACGCCACCCTTCGCCTCGAACTCGGTGGCCGGCTGGCCTGGCACGCGGTCGGCGTCGAGCCGCTCGGCGAGTTCCCGCCAGGCGCGGTTCGCCTCGACGGCCATCAGCGCCTCGGCCCCCGGAGCCTTGTCGGAGACGAGGATGTTGCCCTCGCAGCGGCTGGAGGTCTCCCCCGCGACGCCCGTGCGGTCGAGCACGATCACCTCGGCGCCGGCCTCGGTGAGTGCCAGGGCGCACGCGGCGCCCACGGCCCCCGCGCCGATCACGATGATCCGCACTGCTCACGCTCCCTCACGACGAACCGACCCATCACGATCCGATGAGTACCATGTTACATTCTACGCGTTGTGAGGAGTGCTTGTCAGCATCCGAACCCGCTTCGCGTCAGCCGCCGAGATAGGCGTCGATCACCCGGGCATCCGCCGCCAATTCCGCGGCCGGACCCGACATGGTCACGCTGCCGGTCTCGACGACGTAGCCGCGATCGGCGATCTTCAGCACGGCCCGCGCGTTCTGCTCCACCAGCAGCACCGTGGTGCCCTGCGCGTTGACCGCCTGAATCGTCTCCATGACCTGCTTGACCACCAGCGGCGCCAGGCCCATCGACGGCTCGTCGAGCAGCAGCAGCTTCGGCCCGCCGATCAGCGCGCGCCCGATCGCGACCATCTGCTGCTCGCCGCCCGAGAGCGTTCCGCCCTGCTGCTTGCGGCGCTCGGCAAGACGGGGCATCAGCGCGTACACCTCGTCGACCCGCCGGCCGATCTGCTTCTGATCCTTCACCGTGTACCCGCCCAGCAGCAGGTTCTCATGCACGGTCATCGTCGAGAAGATGCGACGCCCCTCCGGGACGTGGATGAGCCCGGCCGAGACGATGTCCCACGGCCTGGCCGTCGCCAGATCCAGGTCTCCCCATTGCACGGTGCCGGACTTCGGCCGGACCAGCCCCGACAGCATGTTCATCGTGGTCGACTTGCCCGCCCCGTTGTTGCCCAGCAGGCACACGATCTCGCCCTCGCGCACCTCGAAGCTCAGTCCGCGCAGCGCGTGCACCCGCCCGTAGTAGACGTCCGCCGCCTCGACCGTCAGCGTGCTCATCAGCGCTTCTCCTCGCGGTTCTTCTCCAGCAGCGACAGATCGACGGTGCCGGTCGTCAGCTTCGTGTCGTCGATCGGCTCGTCCTCGACACCGAGGTACGCCTCGATCACCACCGGGTCGTTCTTGATCTGCTCGGGGGTGCCCTCGGCGATCTCCTTGCCGTAGTTGAGCACGACGATGCGCTCGGCCAGCTCCATCACCAGGCCCATGTCGTGCTCGATCAGCACCACGGCGACGCCCAGGTCGCGGATCCGGCGGATCAGCTGCATGAGGGCCTGCTTCTCGTTGAAGTTCAGGCCGGCGGCCGGCTCATCGAGCAGCAGCATCTTCGGCGAGGTCGCCAGCGCACGGGCGATCTCGACGCGTCGCTGCTCACCGTACGGCAGCTGCGTCACGTAGAGGTTCTCGTCGCCGGTGAAGCCGACGAAGTCGAGCCAGCCGCGCGCCTGCTCGGCGCACTCCTGCTCGGCCCGACGGTAACCGGGTGTGTGCAGCAGCGTCGCCCAGAAGCCCTCGCGCAGGTTCGCGTGCATGGCCGTCTTGACATTGTCGAGCACGGTCAGCTCGCGGAACAGGCGCAGGTTCTGAAAGGTGCGCGCCATGCCCCACTTGGTGACCCGCGATGGCAGCACCCGGTAGAACCCGAAGCTCTGCAGCAGATCGAGCAGCCGCAGCGACCGCCAGATCGGCGGTGCGGCGCGCACGATGTCGTTGCCGTCGAACACCACCGAGCCCGAAGTGGGCAGGTAGAACGCCGAGATGCAGTTGAACGCGCTGGTCTTGCCGGCGCCGTTGGGACCGATCACCGCGAGGATCTCGCCGTGATCGACCGAGAAGCTCAGCCCGTCGACGGCCTTGACGCCGCCGAACTGCAGGCGAAGGTCCTTGACCTCCAGCAGCGCGCTCATCGCTCCTCCTCCTCGTCGTCGATCGTCTCCAGGTCCTCGTTGGACGTCGGCGGAGGAACAGCCATGAACCCCGCGGTCGCCGGAGGCACCGGTCGCTTCTTCTTCAGCCACGGCAGCACGGCTGTCGCCGGCCACAGTCCCGCCGGGCGGAACAGCATGACCACCACGAGCAGCACACCGAAGATCAGGAAGCGCCACTCCGAGAAGTCCCGCAGCAGCTCGGGGGCGAGCGAGACGAACAGCGCACCGATGATCACGCCGGGCGTCGAGCCCATGCCGCCGAGCACGACCGCCATCAGGATGAGGGCCGAGTACAGGAACATGAAGCTGTTCGGGCTGATCGCCGACAGATGCGTCGCCATCAGCTGACCGGCCAGCCCCGCCCACACGGCGCCGATGATGTACGCGGTGATCTTGGCGATGTAGGTGTTGATGCCCATCGCCTCGGCGGCATCCTCGTCGTCGCGCACGGCCTTCCATGCCCGGCCGAGCTTGCCCTTGGCCAATCGACCCGCGCCGATCACGCCGACGAGGACGACGACGATCGCGACGAAGTAGTAGAACACCACACGCTCGGGGAAGTGCAGCCCGAAGATCGTGAATCCGTCGGCGAAGCTCCACCCTCCGAACGTCCACGTCGGGATGCCGTGGATGCCCGAGGGCCCGCCGGTGATCTCGAGGTTGTTCGCGGTGATGCGGATGATCTCACCGAAGCCGAGCGTGACGATCGCGAGATAGTCGCTGCGCAATCGCAGTGTGGGTGCGCCGATGATGATGCCGGCGAGGATGCACGCCAGCACCGTCGCCGGCAGTGCGGCCCACATCGGCCAGCCCAGCACGGTGGTGAAGATGCCCGAGACATAGGCGCCGACGGCGAAGAAGGCGATGTATCCCAGATCCAGCAGGCCGGCGTAGCCGACCACGACGTTGAGCCCCATCGCGAGCATGACGTAGATCAGCGCGCTGGTGGCGATCGAGATCGTGTACCGCGAGGCGTCGAGGAAGGGCAGCACGGCCAGCAGCACGATGCCCAGCCCGCCGAGCGCCCGCAAGAACCCGGTGTTGGAGGTGAAGACGCCGCGCGCGGGAGCCGGTCGGCCGAAGAGCGGCGAGGGGGCGCGCAGCGCGGCGTCGCGCGTCAGTGCGGAACGGGACATGTCACATCCTCTCTACGACGCGGGCACCGAGGATGCCGGTCGGCTTGAACGTGAGGAACAGGATCAGGAACGCGAACGAGAACACGTCTCGCCATTCGCCACCGAACCAGGCGGAGCCGAAGGACTCCAGCAGCCCCAGCAGCAATCCGCCGAGCATCGCTCCGTAGAGGTTTCCGATGCCGCCGATCACCGCCGCGGTGAACGCCTTCAAGCCGATGATGAATCCCATCATGAAGTCGATCGATCCGTAGTACGCGCCGGCCATGACTCCTGCGGCGCCGGCGAGCGCCGAGCCGATGAAGAAGACGGTGGCGATCACGCGGTTGACGTTGATCCCCATCAGCTGTGCACCCTGCGGGTCGAGGGCGATCGCGCGCATCGCGCGCCCCTGGCGGGTGCGCTCGACGATGTGCGCGAGCACCAGCATGAGGCCGGCCGCGATCACGACGAGCACGATCTGCGCGCCGGTGATGCGCATGCCGGCGAAGTCGAAGCCGGTGGACTCGAGTCGCACCGGGAACGCCTCGGGGTTGGGTCCGAAGATCTGCCGCACCGCGTACTCGAGCGTGAATGAGACGCCGATGGCGGTGATCAGCACGGCGAGGCGCGGGCTCTTGCGCAGCGGCCGGTAGGCGATGCGCTCGATGCCGACGCCGATCAGGCCGGTGGTGACCATCGAGAGCAGCATGATGACCAGCAGCAGCGGGATGGAGGTCTCGTTCGAGATCCCGAAGGCCGACAGGGTCGCGAAGCCGGCGAAGGCGCCGAGCATGTAGATGTCGCCGTGCGCGAAGTTGAGCAGCTTGATGATCCCGTAGACCATGCTGTAGCCGAGCGCGACGAGTGCGTAGAACGAGCCGACGATCAGGCCGTTCCAGATGAGTTGCATCACTGCGGATGTCCTTCCGCGTCCAGGGGCGGCGCCGAACGAGGTGGGGCGGCTCGCGCCGCCCCACCTGTCGGATCAGCCCTGAAGGTCGTCCTCGAGCACGAAGTTGCCCGTCGCCGGGTCGATGCCCACGATCACGAAGCCACCGCCCGAGAGGGTGTGGTCCTCGGTGAAGGTCAGCGGACCGGCGAAGGTGTCGAAGTCCTTCAGCCCCTCGAGCGCGGCGACGACGGCGTCGAAGTCGGTGCCGCCGGCCTCGCTCATCGCCTCGGCGACGACGCGGACGGCGTCGTACGACTGGGTCGAGTACGGGCCGGGCTGGCCGCCGGCCAGCTCTTCATAGTCGGCGATCCAGTTCTCGGCGCCCTCGATCATGTCGGGCGTCTGGGTGAAGGTGCCCAGCACGTTCTCGGTGTAGCCGGAGCCGGCGATCTCGGCGAACTTCGCGTCGACCGAGCCGTCGCCGACGAGGAACGCGCCGGTGTAGCCGGCATCCGTCGCCTGACGGACGATCAGGCCGCCCTCCTGGTAGTAGCCGGTCCAGTAGACGAGGTCGGGCTGCGCCTTGGCGAGCTGCGTCGCGACGGCGGAGTAGTCGCTCTCGCCGGGGGTGACGGTCGCCTCGAACGCCATGGTGAGGCCGGCGGCCTCGCCCTGCTCGACGAACGACGCGGCGAGGTCGGCGGAGTACGAGGTGGCGTCGTCGATCACGGCGACGTTCGCGGCGCCGCTCTTCTGCGCGTAGGTGACGGCGGCCTCGGCCTGCTGCGTGCCGGTTCCGTTGATCAGGAACACACCGGGCAGCCCCTGCGAGACGAGCTCGTTCGAGTTCGCGGCGGGGATGACCATCGGGATGCCCGCCTCGTCGAAGATCGGCAGGGTCGGCAGGGTCGCACCCGAGCAGTAGCCGCCGACGGATGCCACGATGCCGGCGGTGACGAGCTTGTTCGCCGCGGCGACGGCGGTGGTCGCATCGCACGCACCGTCTTCCACGAGCAGTTCGAGCTCGCGGCCGTTGACGCCGCCATCGGCGTTGATCTCGTCGACGGCGAGCTGCGCGCCGTTCTTCATGTAGTCGCCGAAGGCGGATTCACTGCCTGAGAAGGGGGCGAGCATGCCGATCTTGATGGGGCCTTCGTCGCCGCCTCCACCGGCCTCGCCGTTGTCGGAGCCGAGGCCGCCCGAGCAGCCGGCCATGAGGATGATCGCGCCCGCTGCCGCTGCGACGGACAGTGCGCGGCGGTAGCGCTGTGTACGAGTGAGCATGTGATGGCCTCCTGAATGCCACATTGCATTTCGTCGGATAGTACGTGACACATTACTGACGGGAGGCGATGAACGGAACCCTCGAGATCAATCCGTGATGCTCGTCGTCTCGGCCCGCCCGCTCCACACTCCGCCGACGTGTCCGATATGCCGCCGCATGAGTGCCTCGGCGCCCTCTCCATCGCCGGCCTGCAGCAGGTCAACCAGCTCGGCATGCTCCAGGGCGGTCGACATGAGCTGGTCGGTCTCGACCAGGTGCGCCAGCCCGACCAGCCGGGTCTGCTGGCGCAGCTCGCTCACCACCTCGATGAGTCGCCGGTTGCCGGTGGCCTGCAGCACGCGCAGGTGGAAGGCCGTGTCGGCCGCCAGGAACTCCACGAAGCGTCCGGCGCGCCCGGCATCCACGATCTCGTCGGCGAGGTCACGCAGTGCGGCGAGGTCATCGTCACTCAGCGTGCCGGCGATGCGCCGCATCAGCGGGGCTTCGAGCAGGACCCGCACCTCGCACAGCTCATCGAGCTCGTCCCTCGAGACCTCGGTGACGACGAAGCCGCGGTTGCGGATGGGCTGCAGGAATCCGCGCCGCGCGAGCGTGAGCATCGCCTCGCGCACGGGTGTCGCACTGACTCCGAAATCGCCGGCCAGCGTCGGGACGGTGAGCACCGTCCCCGGGGGGAACTCACCCGCGACGATCAGTGCCGACAGCTGGCCCTCGATCCGCTCGCGCATGCTCTGCGACGGGGCGAAGCCCGCGGCGGGATCGCGCGTCATCGCGCATCCGGAAGTGTCATGTGGCACACACTATCCGCACGGCCGGATGCTGACCAGCATCCGACCCGGCATCACCAGTCGGAGGCGACCTCGGCGTGCGTCGCGAAGATGCCCTCGGTGGTGCCGTCCGGCGCTCGGCCGATTCCGCACTCGGTCGCGACGCCGAAGGACGGCGCGAAGCGGGATGCCATGGCGATGCGACGCTGTGCGCCCGCGGCGCCGTCCTCGCGGTGCACGAGCCCGAGGTAGAGCTCATCGACCGGAGCGAGATCCGTCAGCGGTGTGAAGTACGCCTCGTCGTCGCGCTCGATCGGCACCGGCAGGTGCAGCCAGCTGAGGTCGCGGTCGGTGGCGGCGATGACCGCGTTGGCGAACTGCACCAGCGTGGCGGTGTCCTTCGGCTCGATGAAGTGCGACTCGGCGACGTCGCCGTAGCAGAGGTGCACGCCGACCTCCACGCTGCCCGGCACCGAGTCGATCAGCCCGGCCAGGCGCAGCGCCAGTCCGTCGAACGGGTCGCCCGTCCACCATGCCGTCATCGTCTTGCCGTGGACCGCGGCCTGCTCGATGATGCCCATCTCACTGGCCACGTCCCACTGGATCGCGAGATCGGCGTGCGGGATCGCGTCGAGGATCTCATCGAGCTCGTGCAGCAGCGCCGCCGTGTACAGCGGCTCGATACGGGCGCGGTCGTCTCCGAAGAAGAACGACCCGACCACGGCGACGACCGTCGGCAGCGACACCTGGAAGCGCACACCAGGGGCGATCACGCCCTCGTCGCGCAGTCGCCGGAAGGTCGCATACGACTCGAGGGCCGCCGCAGCGTACCCCAGCGGAGGCAGGCGGAGGGCGTCGGCGTCCGCCCCGCTCGCGATGCGCAGCGGTCGCGCGTCGAGATCGCGCAGCCACACGGGCTCGTCGCCGATGCGCTCGATGCCCTCGGTCTGCCCGAGCACGTCGGCCTGGAACATGATCCAGTGGAACCGGCTGCCGACCTCGCCATCAGGGATGCGCTTGAGCCGGGTGCCGATCACCGCGGCCGCGGTGCGCATGGTCTTCTCGGCGTCGTCGTAGTTCACGCTGCCGACGAGCAGCGCGCCTTGGGGCTGGGTCATACCTCCACAGTACGACGGGCCGCCGACCGTTTGACACGGTCGGGGCGTGGCGCCGGCCGACGGGGCGCCGATTAGCATGGAGGCGGAACGGATGCCGGAACGGAGACCGCGATGGGATTCCTCACCTCGCCCGCCCTCGACGACACGGGACTGGTGGTGCTCGACCGCCTCGATCTGTCGATCGACCCCGCCGAGTGGCGGGGTCTCGAGTACGTCGGGTGGCGCTCATCGGGCATCACGCGCTTCGCTCCGCTGGCCAGCTACGCCGGCGAGATCGAGTGCAACGGGTTCTGGAACCACACCCCTCCGCGCACCGACAAGGACGGCGTGTGGGTCGCCGCCCAGGTCGCCAAGGCCCCCACACTGCAGCGCCTCGCCCTCGAACCGGGCGCGAACCTCGGTCGCTGCCGCGTGATCGAACTGCAGCCGAACACGTACGCCGACGCGGTGTACAACCTGCACCAGGACGACAACAACCGCCTGAACGCCGACGGCACGGGATGGGTCGTGCGCAGCTGGCTCAACCTCACCGATGACGCCGACTCGCTGCTGATCCTGCGCTCGGATCGCTTCGACCCCGCCACTGAGATCCGCCTGCCGCTGCGCGCCGGATCGCGCATCATCGTCGACACGCAGCGCTTCTGGCACGCCGTCTGGCACCGGGGTCCCGCACCGCGCTACGCGCTCATCACGTCATGGACATCCGGCCCGCAGCTGGACGCGTACATCGCCGAGGGGAACGGCGATCAGCATCCGACCTCCGTCGACCTGCCCGCCCATCTCGTGGCCGAGGCGCAGACCGAACTGCACCGGCGCATCGAAGAGCGTCGCCGCGCACTCGAGGCGCAGGGCATCGTGATGGAGCCGGTCGAGTCGCTCTACGAGTGAGGTTCGACCAGCATCGCGAGATTGTGCAGCGACGAGCGCAGCCCGTCGCGGTGGTCGGCGGCTGAGATGCCTGCCGGCACGTTCTCGGCCCGGAACGTCGCCCTGGTGCCGGACGCCGTCGGCTCGACCAGCCAGCTCATCGTCATCAGACCCGAGAACGACGGGTCGTCCGACGGGAACTCGATCTGCTGCACGACGCGCACACCGTCGACGATCTCGACGAACCGGCCTTCGACCAGATCGCTGCCGTCACCGGTCTTGCCCGGGTTCGCGTCGGCATCCGCGTAGGCGAGCACCATCCGGTAGGTGCCGCCGGCACGGGCGTCCAGCCACTCGACCCTCCCGGTCATGCCGTGCGGCGGCAGCCAGCGCTCGAGCAGGCGCGGATCGAGCAGCGCGGCGAACACATCGTGCGTCGCCGCGGAGATGTCGCGGCTCTCCTCGTCTGTGCGGGTCATGACGCAATGCTATGTCGCGGCTCAGGCGACCGCCGCCGTGGCGGCGAGACGCAGCTGAACCGTGCATTCCTCCGGCCGCATCGCTTCGCGCACGCACTCGGCGGCCAGCGGTCCGCCCGCCTGCGTGAGCACACCCTGCATCAGACCGAGGTGCACCTGGCACAGCATCGGCCGGTGCTCGGGCGCGCTGGCGGCGTGCGGGCAGGGTGTGAGCTCGACGGTCAGGCGGTCCTCGTCGATGATCGGCTCGAAGCCGCTCTCCTCGAGGTGCTCGATCAGGGCGTCCAGCTGGTAGGTGGCCTCCTGGCCGAGTTCGGAGCCCTCGTCAGCCAGCATCCGACGCAGCAGGTCACCGCGACGCGCGGCCTCGGCGACCTTTTCGCGGGCGACCGGACTCGACGCGTCGGGCGTTCCGGTCGCAGCACTGTAGAGCGTGCGGGGGCGCCCGCGGGTGGTGCGGTGCTCGGTGCTCTGGATCACGTAGCCGCCCTCGATGAGACGCTGCAGGTGCTCGCGCACCGTGTTGGCGTGCAGGCCGGTCGCCTCGCACAGCTCGCTGATCGTGCGCTCGGGTCGCTCGGTCTGGTCACCGGCGACGAACAGCAGGTGCAGGATCCGCACCCGTGAGTAGCTCGAAATCGGCCCGTACACGAGCCCTCCGTTCGCCATGTGACCATCATGCCAGATGGCCGATACGCCGCGCCGGGCGCGGGCCGTGAATAATCACGGCCCGTGTCCGCGAACCCGTGGATATTCCCGGAGTGGGCACGGGCTGCGCATGGCTAGGCTGGTCGCATGCTCTCTGCGGCCGTGCTCACCGTGTCCGACCGGTCGGCCTCGGGCATCCGAGAAGACACCGCCGGACCGATCGCGGTGGCCGCACTGCGCGAAGCCGGCTTCGCCTGCGACGACGCCGTCGTGACGCCAGACGGCGCGGATGCCGTGGAGCGCGCGCTGCGCGGGATGCTGGATTCGGGCATCCGGCTGATCGTGACCAGCGGCGGCACTGGCGTCGCGCCCCGCGACGAGACCCCCGAGGGCACGGCCCGCGTGATCGAGCGGATGCTGCCCGGTATCGCCGAGGAGCTGCGGCGCGCGGGGGCGACGGTGAAGCCGGCCGCCCTGCTGACGCGCGGCCTCGCCGGCGTCGCCGGTCGCTGCCTGATCGTCAACCTGCCCGGGTCGCCGAAGGCCGTCGTCGAAGGCATGCCCATCGTGCTGTCGGTCGCCGCGCACGTGCTCGACCAACTCGACGGAGAGGACCACCGATGACCGTCCAGCTCGCCCGCATCTCCGACACCGCGCTCTCGCTCGATGAGCACGTCGCGGCTGTCGACAGCACTACCGCCGGTGCCGTCACGACCTTCGTGGGGCGGGTGCGCGATCACGACCCGGACGCTGTGGATGCGGTCATCGCCCTGGAGTACACCGCGCACCCGGATGCCGAGACCACGCTCGGCAGGATCGCCGCTGCGGCATCCGAGGGGACGGATGCCGTGGTCGCCGTGAGTCACCGCATCGGGCGGCTCGAGGTCGGCGAGGCCGCGGTCGTGATCGCCGTGGCGTCATCGCACCGCGACGACGCGTTCACCGTGTGTCGTGAGGTGATCGAGGCGATCAAGCGCGAGCTGCCGGTGTGGAAGCGTCAGGTCGAGGCCGATGGCACGACCGCGTGGAAGGGCATCGGCGGGTAGCGGACTCAGCCGCCGGCGAAGGGCGGCAGCACGTCGATGGTCGATGCGCCGGCGAGCGCGAAGTCGTCGTCGACCCGAGCGCCGTCGACCAGCACCGCGCAGCGCGCGAGCAGTCCATGCAGTGCGGGATGCTCAGCCAGCAGGGTCTCCTTCAGCTCGCCCAGCGTGCGGGCATCCGTGGTCAGCGCATCGTGTCCGACGGCTTCCTGAGCAGCGGCGAAGAACCGCACCGTCGCCGTCCGGGTCGTGGTCTCGGTGGTCATCTCATGCCTCCCGTCCGGGCCAGGTGCCCGCCAGCTCGACGACGGCGTCGACCGTCTCGCGCACCTGCTCGGGGGTGCCGCCCGCGCGCCCGGCGACGAGACCGGCCACGAAGGCGCTGAACGGGGCTGCCGGTCGGGCCACGTCATTGGCCACGTCACGGGCGAGGTCGAGGATCAGCGAGATCGGCACATCGTCGGCGGCGAGTCCGAACCGCTCGCGCAGCGCGGCGGCCCACTCATCGAGTGCCTCCGGGGGCAGGGTGCGAGATGATCCGCTCACGATTCCTCCTCCAACTCCGCGCGGGTGCGCGCCAGGTCCGCCGGGGTGTCGATGTCGGCGGTGATCCCATCATCGTCCGACAGCCACGAGATCTCCAGGCCGCCCAGCAGCGAACGGCACGACGCGTCGGTCACTGCGTCGCCGAGCGCGTCGAGCGATGAGCGCAGCGCCGCCGTCCGGTACGCGCCGGCCAGCCACTGCGGATGCCCGTCGGCGCGGAAGACCACGGCGTCGGCGGCATCGGTCGCAGCGTCGCCGGAATCGCCCACGGCATCGCTCGATCCGTCGCCGGAATCGGATGCCCGGATCGCGGCGTCCAGCCGCTCGACCACCTGCGCCACGCGCGGCAGGTCGCCGGCGAGCAGCAGCACCCACTCCGGCTCCTCGCCTCGCGTCAGCGCCTGCAGGGCCGCGGCGATGCCGGCCACCGGGCCGGTGAAGGGCGGATGCTCACGCGCCCACTGCACGGGAGCCTGTGCGTCGAGCACGGGCCCGGCGGCGATGATCGGCGAGCATCGGGCATCCGACACCGCCGCGAGCGTGCGCGCGAACAGCGATCGTCCGCCGACCTCGATCAGCGGCTTGAACCCGCCGCCCATGCGGCGCGAGCGGCCGCCGACGAGCAGGATCGCACCGGTCACGACTCTTCCGGCCGCCGCCAGGAACCGCTGCGTCCGCCCTGCTTCTCGGTGATGCGCAGGTGCTCGATCGACGCCGAGCGGTCGACGCCCTTGATCATGTCGACCACCGACAGCGCGGCGACCGAGACGGCGGTGAGCGCCTCCATCTCGACGCCGGTGCGGTCGGCGGTGCGCACGGTCGCCTCGATCGCGACGCCCCCGTCTTCGATCTCGAGGTCGACGACCGCGCCGTGCACGCCGATCACATGCGCGAGCGGCAGCAGCTCGGGGGTGCGCTTGGCGGCCTGGATGCCCGCAATGCGCGCCACGGCCAGCACATCGCCCTTCGGCACCGAGCCGTCGCGCAGCAGTTCGACGGTCGATGCGGCGCAGCGCACGAAACCGCGCGCGGTCGCGGCCCGCACCGTGGGCGTCTTCTCGGTGACGTCGACCATGCGGGCGTGGCCCGCGGAATCCAGGTGGGTGAAGGTCATCACAGCTCCATGACTTCGATGAGGTCGCCGGCGGAGATCTGCTCCGTCTCGGCGGGGACGATCGCGTACGCGTCGGCGAGGCCGAGCCCGACGCTGAGGTGCGAGCCGGAGCCGCCGCGGGTCGCCGGCCGCACGACGGGGTGGGCAGGGTCGGTGCGGTCGATGACGGCGGGCAGGTACTGACGCCGACCGGGCGGGGTGCGCCAGTCGGCGCCGGCGGGCAGCAGCACACGGGGGCGGTGGATGCTGTCGCGCCCCTGCATCCGCAGCAGCGCGGGCCGCACGAACACCTCGAACGAGACGGCCGCGCTGACCGGGTTGCCCGGCAGGCCGAACAGCAGCATCCCCTCGCCCGTCACCCCGAAGCCCTGCGGCTTGCCGGGCTGCATCGCGACCTTGGTGAACTCCATCGCGTCGCCCAGGCTCTGCTTGACGACCTCGTAGGCGCCGGCACTGACCCCGCCCGAGAAGATGATCGCATCCGCGCCCAGCCGCTGCGCCTCGGCGACGGATTCGGCCGGACCGTCGCCCTCGTCGTCGACGACACGGCGCAGCACGATGTCGGCGCCGGCGTCGGCGGCGAGCGCGGCGAGCAGGATGCTGTTCGACTCGGGGATCTGCCCACGCTGCAGTGGCGTGCCGGGAGCGACGAGCTCGGAGCCGGTCGAGACGACGGCGACCTTCGGCGCCGGTGAGACCTCGACGGTCGCGATACCGGCCGATGCCAGTGCACCCAGCTGCCGAGCGCCGATCAGCACTCCCGCCGCGAGGACGATGTCGCCGACCGCGGTGTCTTCGGCGGCGAGGCGGATGTGTGCACCGACGGCGCGCGGCGCGTGCTGCACGACCGCATGCTGCAGGGAGTCGGCGAGCCCGCCGGCGGTGTCCTCGAAGGGGACGATCGCGTCAGCATCCGACGGCACCGGCGAGCCGGTCATGATGCGCGCGGCCTCACCCGCGCCGATGGTGGGGTCGAGCGCGCTGCCGGCCGGGATGTCGGCGACCACGCGCAGCGCGACGGGATCGTCGGGTGCGGCTGCAGCGACGTCGGCGAAGCGCACGGCGAATCCGTCCATAGCCGAGTTGTCGAAGACCGGCACCGCGCTGGCGGCGATCGCGTCGGATGCCAGAGTGCGCCCGCGGGCCTGTTCGAGCGTGGCGGTGACGGGCGGATGCTGTCGTACGGCGGCCAGCACTTGCTCGAGCTGCTGTTCGACGCTGCGGAAGCTCATGTGCTCGTTCCTCTCGGCGCGGAACAGCACCACGGCTCGCGCGATTCGGAGGAGAAAGCACGAACTGCAGGGTCCGTGCGCCCGAAGGCCCCTGCGTTTCGTGCGTTCTCCTGCATTTCGTGCGACGGTCGGCGGCTCATGAGGCGTGCTCCGTGCTCCAGGCCGCCATGCCGCCGGTCAGCACCACGGCGTCGGCACCCGCAGCGCACAGGGCCGCGGCAGCCCGACGGGCACGGACACCGACCTGGCAGATCACGACGATGCGGCCGGTTCCGACGAGCGCGGGGTCGGCCAGCACCTCTGCCAGTGGTTTGTGCTCGGCGCCGGGAATCATCCCGCCGGCGACCTCGACGGCCTCGCGCACATCCAGCAGCAGGGCGCCGGCATCCGTCTCGGCCCGCAGATCGGCGACCGTAATCTCTGCGGGTGCCTGGGACTCGGCGGGTGACTGGATCTGGGCAGAGGCCTGGGCACGGGCATCCGATGACAGCGACAGCGACTCGGTGTGTGCGGGGCGCAGGGGCACCTCGCTGGAGCGTGCGCGCAGCGCGTCGATGACCAGCACCCGGCCGAGCAGCGGCTCGCCGATGCCGGTGATGAGCTTGATCGCCTCCATCGACATGATCGAGCCGGCCTGCAGGCACAGCGCGCCGAACACCCCGACGGCCGCGCACGTGGGCAGCTCGCCGACGCTTCCGGGCGGGTACAGGTCGCCGAGCACGACGGCATCCGACCCCACCGGAGGCGCCGACCAGAACACGGTGACCTGCGCCGCGAACTCCTGGATCACACCCCACACCAGCGGCACGCCGAGCTGCTCGGTCGCGGCGGCGACCACGAGACGCGTGTCGAAGGTGTCGGTTCCGTCGATCACCAGGTCGGCGCCGGCGAGCAGCGCCGTGGCGTTGTCGTGGGTGATCCGCTCACGCCGCGTGCGCACGACCGTTTCGGGTGAGAGCTCGGATGCCACCCGCACCGCACTGTCGACCTTGGGCCGCCCGATGTCGGCGTGGCGGTGCATCACCTGACGCTGCAGGTTCGACAGTTCGACGTCGTCGTCGTCGATGATCGTCAACGTGCCGATGCCGGCCGCGGCGAGCGCGAGCACGACCGGGGCACCGAGTCCTCCCGCGCCGACGACGGCGACGTGCGCCGCGCGCAGCCGGCGCTGACCGAGTTCTCCGAGACCGGCGAGCACGTGATGGCGGGCGGTACGGGCGCGCTCGGCGTCACTCAGAGCGTCGACGGGATCGACAAGTGGGGGAAGCGCCATATCTCAGAGGCTACGGATACTGTGCGCCGGATGCCAGCCGCGACTACCGGCGATAACGCAGTCACCCGCCGGAGCCCAGGTTTCTCCGCATCTGCGGAAAAATGACGATCAAATAGTTGAGTATGCGGCATCGCTGTCTCTATGCTCAGGATCGTGACCTCCTATCGCATCGCCGAGGCGGCCCGCCTGCTGGGCGTCAGCGACGACACCGTCCGTCGCTGGATCGACCACGGCGCCCTGCCGGTCACCGGCGACTCCCCCGCCCGCGTTCCCGGCGATGCGCTGGCCGCGCACGCCGTCACGCTCGCCGAGGGCCCGGCCGGGGAATCCGACCTGCTCTCCAGCGCCCGCAACCGGTTCACCGGGCTCGTCACCCGCGTGCAGATCGACGGTGTCATGGCGCAGGTCGACATCCAGGCCGGCCCGCATCGGGTCGTCTCGCTGCTGTCGGCCGAGGCGGTACGTCAGCTGTCCTTGAGCCCGGGGTCACTCGCGACCGCCGTGATCAAAGCCACCAACGTGATCGTCGAGACGCCGAAGGAACACGCATGAGGAACGCACCGATGAGAATCCGGGCCGCCCTCACCCTCCCCCTGCTGGCGGTGCTGCTGCTGGCCGGCTGCAGTACGACAGCATCCGACAGCGTCAGCGGCGAGGATTCGGAGCCGGGCACCGCGCAGCCGGGGCTCAGCGGCGAGGTGACCGTGTTCGCCGCGGCCTCGCTGCGCACCGCGTTCGACGAGATCGCCGAGGCGTTCGAGCAGCAGCATCCGAACGTCGACGTGAATCCGATCGTCTACGACGGGTCGAGCACGCTGGTCACTCAGCTGCAGGAGGGCGCCTCCGCCGACGTGCTGGCCACCGCTGACGAGCGGAACATGCAGACGCTGGTCGATGCAGACCTGGCATCCGACCCCCAGCTGTTCGCGACGAACACGCTCGTGGTGGCCGTACCCGCCGGCAACCCCGCCGGCGTCGACGCGCTCGACGACCTCGCCGACGTCGTCACCGTGCTGTGTGCGCCCGAGGTGCCGTGCGGCACGGCCTCGATGACGCTGCTCGACACCGCCGGCGTGACGGTGCAGGCGGCGAGCCTCGAGCAGAACGTCACCGCCGTGCTGCAGAAGGTCGCCGCCGGCGAGGCGGATGCCGGCCTCGTCTACGCCACGGACGTCGCCGGCGATGACGCGGTGGAGAGCTTCGCCCCCGAGGGTGCCGACGAGGTCGTCAACCGGTATCCGATCGTCGCGCTGGACGGCGCGAGCGAGGCGGGTGTCGCGTTCGCGGAGTTCGTGCGCGGCGACGAGGCGCAGCAGATCCTCGGCGGACTGGGCTTCGGAACGCCGTGAGCATATCGGCGGATGCTGATCGGATGCCAGCGCGCTCGGGCATCCGATCGCGTCCGCGCCTGCGCGATACGGGCACGGGCACGCCGTTTCTGCTCTACGCGCCCGCCGTGTTGGGCATCGCGCTGCTGATCCTGCCGCTGATCGCCCTGATCGGACGGGCGTCGTGGGCGACGCTGTGGCACGACATCACGTCGCCTGCAGCGCTCAACGCGCTGCGCCTGTCGCTGCTGAGCGGACTGGCCGCCACCGCGCTGTGCCTGGTGCTGGGGCTGCCCCTCGCGCTGCTGATGGCACGCTCAGGGCCGCGCGTCTCGGCGCTGCTGCGCGCCCTGGTGGCGGTGCCGCTCGTGCTGCCGCCGATGGTGGGTGGTGTGGCGCTGCTGTTCCTGTTCGGGCGCACGAGTCCTCTCGGGCAGTTGCTGTCGGGTTGGTTCGACCTGACTCTCCCGTTCACGTTCCCGGCGGTCGTGCTCGCGCAGGCGTTCGTCGCGCTGCCGTTCCTGGTGCTGGCGGTGGAGGGGACGATCCGTGGCGTCGGCGGGCGCTACGAGCGCACTGCCGCGACGCTCGGTGCCCGTCCGTGGCGGGTGCTGTGGCGGGTGACGCTGCCGCTGGCTGCGCCGGGGATCGTCGTCGGGGTGATCCTGTGCTTCGCCCGGGCGATCGGCGAGTTCGGCGCGACCGCACTGTTCGCCGGCAACGCCCCGGGCGTCACCCAGACGATGCCGCTCGCGATCTACACGGCGTTCAACGGCGCGGGCACCGGCCGCGAGACGGCGGTGGCCCTGTCGATCCTGCTGCTGGCGACGGCGGTCGTGGTGCTGCTGGTCGTGCGGGCCTGGCGGCCGGGGGCACTGAAGTGAGCGGGGCTCTGGATGCACGCGTCGTCGTCGCGCACGCCGGCGTCGACGCACGGATTGAGCTGGCGCCCGGCGAGGTGCTGGCCGTCATGGGCCCGAGCGGCGCCGGCAAGACGACGCTGCTGGATGCCATCGCCGGCCTCACCCGCCTGGACGGCGGGCATGTATCGATCGACGGTGTGCGGTTGGCGGACGCCCGGCAGCACATGCCCCCGTCGCGACGCGCGATCGGGCTGCTCGGCCAGGATGCCCTGCTGTTCCCGCACATGTCAGCGGCGGGCAACATCGCCTTCGCCGCGCAGTCGGCGGGATCGTCGCGCGACGAGGCGCGCGCGATCGCCGAGGAGTGGATGCCCCGCATCGGCCTGCCCGGCCTCGGCGACCGCCGACCGGACCGCCTCTCCGGCGGTCAGCGTCAGCGGGTCGCGCTGGCGCGCGCTCTCGCGGCCCGTCCCCGGCTGCTGCTGCTCGACGAGCCGTTCTCGTCGCTCGACGTGTTGGCGGCCGCCCAGCTGCGCGAGGTGGTGCGCGACCACCTGCAGGGCACGACCACGATCGTCGTCTCGCACACCCTCGCCGACGCCGAGGCCCTCGCCGACCGGCTGCTGATCCTCGAGCACGGCCGCATCACGCAGCACGGCACCCTGCCCGAGGTGCTCGAGTCCCCAGCATCCGACTTCACCGCCGCCGTGGCCGCCTCCCGCTGACCGGAACGCGACCACCAGATCGAGACGAATCCAAGCAACGAAATCGCCCTCGTCTCTTCGAAAGAAGCGAGGGCGATTCTGCTGTCCGGTTCTGCTAGTCAGGTCTACGTGTCGCGAACGTGCCGACGAGCAGCGCCGCGAGGGTGACCGCTGGTACGACAAGGAAGATGCTGAACACTGCCCCGGCCGGTGCGGAGATGATTGCCACGATGAGCGATCCGACGAGGCCGACCACGAATGACACGATCGCAAGCTGCCTTGATGCGGCGCCTGTGGCCAGCCACGCCACAGGCAAGACCAGGAAGACGGCCGCTATCAGCACCAACACGCCCTCAGTAAGAGCGATGAGGAGACCTCCTCCGGTACGCCCGTCTACGTTCCGGTGCAGGAGCAACAGCACGATGGGTACCGCCAGACTGGCGGTAAGAATGCTTGTGGCCACGATGACATTCGATTTGTGGGGCATATCAACGGTGTCCTTTCGGGTTCATGCGCCACTCAGGTCAACCCAGTGCGTCATCCGGACCAACTGGCCGTTTGTACCTGCTATCCTGTAATCCACCTCAGCAACCGTGCGCGGCACGTAGTTCGCGGACGAGTTGAAAATCCCGTAATCCCAACCCGTGGTGTAACTGTACGAGTTAGAGGTCGGGTACTTGGTTATCGTGTGTGGCAATGCACCGCCGCCGATAATCTTCACGTATCGGTTCCTCAGCTCGATCGAGTGTGCGGGGGTCCAAGAGCCGCTGGCCTTCTCAAGGCGGATGAGATCTGCTTTCCTGGTGTAAGTCAGGGTAAGTGAGGACTTCACGCTGCCCGGGTTCTTGGTGCCACCGATCGAAGACAACGGCCGCACCGTGGCGTGATCAGGCACCGTGGGGCTGGTGACCGTCGTGGGCCCGGTTTCTGAGATCTCCACCCTCTCGGTACTCGAATACAGCACCTGGCCGGTTGAGAGATCCGTCAGCGTCACGTGAGAACTGACATACGGTCGTTCCTGTCCGCTGTCGGTCTCGCCCTCTGTGGCTTGCGCCGCAGATGCGGTCGCTGCGAGCAACATGCTCGCACTTAGTGCAACGAGCGCGATGAGCTTCTTCCTCATGGGTCCCGCCCCTACTGATTGATGACAATGCCTCCGACCATATCTGTCCTCCGGGAACTCGCCGCCGAAATGAGACGAACTATTTCACGAGGCTTCACGAAGATGAGCTTCTGCACTGCCAATTGTGAGTCGCATACGCACCCGCGTGCTGATCCTGGGCGCGGTTCTACGTACGCTGAGTCGCCGCGTTACATCACTTCGTCTCGCTGCGCTCGCTCAACGATCGGGGGGTCGAGTCACGCCACACACCGGAGAGGGCGCAGGGACGTTCCCGGAGCGAGCATCGGAAGGGGCCCGCGAAGCGGGAAGGATCCGCTCTGCGAGCGAAGGGAGCGTTCCGGAGCCCGCCAACACCAGACCGAGCGGCGGGAACGTCCCGGAGCCCGACACCCCAGTCGCTCGGACGTTTCGTCACTTCGACTCTCTCCGCTCGCTCAGCACACCGCTCGCTTCGCTCGCTCAACGACCGGTTAAGGCCGCCGCAGCCGCTGCGGGTCCGGGGCCTCGACCGGATCCCACCCGCGCTTGGGCACCTGGGCGCCGCGGTGCTCGTCGCGCGAGCGGTACACGATGTACGGGCGGAACAGGTAGCCGACCGGCGCCGAGAACACGTGCACCAGACGCGTGAACGGCCACAGCGCGAACAGCAGGCAGGCGGTGATCACGTGCAGCTGGAACAGCAGCGGCACCTCGAGCATCAGTTCGGGCCTGGGGCGGAAGATGATCATCTCGCGCATCCACGGCGAGATCGTCTCGCGATAGCGGAAGCCGGGGCCGAACACCTGGTGCACCACTGTCGCCAGGGTGCCGAACAGCAACGTCGCTCCGAGGAAGACGTACATGATCTTGTCCATCACCGTGGTCGCGAGGAACACCGCCGGCACCGTGCGGCGGCGGAAGACGAGGATCGCCAGGCCGGCCAGTGTCAGCACGGCGGCGAAGGTGCCCAGCACGGTCGCGCCGATGTGGTAGATCTCCTCGCTGATGCCGATCGCGTACAGCCACTCGCGCGGGATCAGCAGGCCGACGACGTGTCCGGCGATGACCATCAGGATGCCGAGGTGGAACATCGGCGAGCCCCACCGCAGCAGCCGGTTCTCGTACGACTGCGACGACCGGGTCGTCCAGCCGAACTTGTCGTACCGGTAGCGCCAGATGTGCCCGAGGATGAACACCGCCGCGCAGACGTACGGCAGCACCACCCACAGCAGAATCTGCATCGTGTTCACGATCACTCCCCTGTCTTTCGAAAGGCCGGCATGGGCAGGCTCAGTCCGACCGTCTCGGTCGGCGGGCCCTCGCTCACGAGCGCCAGCACGCGCTCGCGGGTGCGCTGGTCGACCTTCGGCAGCGACAGCGTGACCGCGCGCACGACGTCGACCCACGGGCTGTCCATGCCTTCCAGCGCGGCGCGCAGCACTTCGATGCCCTCGCGGTGCGCCGAGAGCAGGGCATCCGCCACCTCCGACTGCGAGCGCGCCGAGAACTCGAGCACGGCGGGCAGGTAGTCGGGCAGCTCGTCGGCGTCGAACTCCCAGCCCGCCGCCCGGTAGGCATCGAGGAAGGTGACCAGTGCGGTGCCGCGGCGACGGGTGTCGCCGGTGGCGAAGTAGCTGAGATACAGCGAGCATTTGCGCTTGAGGTCGAAGGTGGTCACGTACAGCTTCTGCAGATCGGATGCCCCGATCTCGCGTGCCCGGTCGAGGAAACGCTGCAGCGGCTCGGCGACGGCGGGCGGCAGCGAGACCGCGCTCGCCTCGAACACCTCGAGGCGCTCCTGCCACTGCGCATCTGGGTAGTCCAACAGCAGTGAGGCGAGCATGTGCACGGTGCGCCGCTGCGCGGCGTTCAGCGACGCCGGAGTGAGGGCGTCGGGCAGCTTGCGTCGCGGGGTGACCCGCGGAGGCAGGACGGTGCTCATCCCTCCTCCTCATAGCTGCGCGGCTGGGCGCGCTCACCCTCGGGCGGGAACAGCCCCTGCGGAGAGCCGTTGCCGTCCCAGTTGAGCAGGTTCACCCGGCCGGGTGTCGACGGACGGTCGGCGGTCTGCCGGTCGGCGAGCGCGTGGAAGTTCTCCACCGCCACGGGCACCGAGGTTCCGCTGGCCGCGCCGAACGGACCGCCGGCGCCGCCCATACCCGGGCCTCCGTCGAAGTCCAGCGAGCAGCCCATCTCCTCGAGGTCGTGCGCCTGCTCCTGGTGGGCGGCGGGGATCACGTACCGCTCCTCGTACTTCGCGATGGCCAGCAGCCGGTACATCTCCTCGATCTCGCGACCGCTCATGCCGACCGCGTGCGCGATCTCCTCTTCGCGGATGCCGTCGATGCTGATGCCGCGCATGTACGAGCGCATCGCGGCGAGCTTGCGCAGCGATTCGTCGACCGGCGCGATGTCGCCGGCGGTGAACAGCTCGGCCAGGTATCCGATCGGGATGCGCAGCTTGTCGATCGCGGCGAACAGCGTGCGCGCGTCCTCACCGTCGTTGCCCGACCCGGTCACCACGTCGACGACCGGCGACAGCGGCGGAATGTACCAGACCATCGGCATCGTGCGGTACTCGGGGTGCAGGGGCAGCGCCACCTTGTAGTCATGGATCAGACGCCACACCGGGCTGCGCTGGGCCGCCTCGATCCAGTCCTCGGGGATGCCGTCTCGCCGCGCGGCCTCGATCACCTCGGGGTCGTGGGGGTCGAGCAGTACCGAGCGCTGCGCGTCGAGCAGCTCGTGCTCATCCTCGACGGCTGCCGCCTCGGCCACGCGGTCGGCGTCGTAGAGCACCAGGCCCAGGTAGCGCAGGCGGCCGACGCAGGTCTCCGAGCAGACGGTGGGCAGGCCCACCTCGATGCGCGGGTAGCACATCGTGCACTTCTCGGCCTTGCCGGTCTTGTGATTGAAGTAGACCTTCTTGTACGGGCAGCCCGAGATGCACATCCGCCAGCCGCGGCAGGCATCCTGGTCGACGAGCACGATGCCGTCCTCTGCCCGCTTGTACATCGCCCCCGACGGGCACGAGGCCACGCAGGACGGGTTCAGGCAGTGCTCGCAGATGCGCGGCAGGTAGAACATGAAGGCCTTCTCGAACTCGGCCTGCACCTCTTCGCTCATCTTCTGCAGGATCGGGTCCTCGTGCATGGTCTCGATCGAGCCGCCGAGGTCGTCGTCCCAGTTCGCCGACCACTCGACCTTCATGTCCTTGCCGGTGATCAGGCTCTTCGGACGTGCGACGGGAGTGTGATCGCCGCTGGGCGCGTTCACGAGCATGTCGTAGTCGTAGGTCCACGGCTCGTAGTAGTCGTCGATGCCTGGCAGCTTGGGGTTCGAGAAGATGCGCGCGAGCTTGGCGAGACGTCCGCCGCTGCGCAGCCGCAGTCGGCCGCGCTTGTCGCGCACCCAGCCGCCGCCCCACTTCTGCTGATCCTCGTAGCCCCGGGGGTAGCCGACGCCGGGCCGGGTCTCGACGTTGTTGAACCAGACGTACTCGACACCGGTGCGGTTGGTCCAAGCCTGCTTGCAGGTGACCGAGCAGGTGTGGCATCCGATGCACTTGTCGAGGTTCATCACCATCGACATCTGGGCCATGACCTTCATCGGTACTGCACCTCCTGATTGCGGCGACGGATGGTCGTGACCTCGTCGCGCTGGTTGCCGGTAGGTCCGAGATAGTTGAACGCCCACGCCAGCTGCGCGTAGCCGCCGATGAGATGGCTCGGCTTGAGCAGGATGCGGGTGAGGGAGTTATGGATGCCGCCGCGCTGGCCGCTCATCTCACTGAGCGGCACATCGACCGTGCGGTCCTTGGCGTGGTACATGTACACCGTGCCCTCGGGCATCCGATGCGACACGTTCGCCCTCGCCACGACGACTCCGTTGCGGTTGTACGACTCGATCCAGTCGTTGTCGCGCACGCCGATCTTCTCGGCGTCCTTCGGACTCATCCAGATCGTGGGGCCGCCGCGCGAGAGCGACAGCATGAAGAGGTTGTCCTGGTACTCCGAGTGGATCGACCACTTGGAGTGCGGGGTGAGGTAGCGCACGTGCACCTCGGTGTGGGTGCTCTTGCCCGGCACGACGTCACCGAACAGCCGGTGCATGTCCAGCGGCGGGCGGTACACGGGAAGCGCCTCGCCGAGCTCGTCCATCCAGTCGTGGTCGAGGTAGAAGTGCTGACGACCGGTGAGGGTATGCCACGGTTTGAGGTGCTCGACGTTGATCGCGAACGCGGTGTAACGGCGTCCGCCGTGCTCTGATCCCGACCATTCCGGCGAGGTGATCACGCTGCGCGGCTGCACCGAGACGTCCTGGAACGACAGGTGCGTGCCCTCGTGCTCCTCGGCGAGGAACACCATCTTCTGCCCGGTGTGCTTCTCGAGCTGCTGGAAGCCCTGCACGGCCAGGCGGCCGTTGCTGGTGCCCGAGAACGCGAGGATCATCTCGCAGGCGCGGCGATCGCTGTCGAGTCGCACCGAGCCCGCGTAGGGACCGGCGCCGACCGTGCCGTTCACGCTCGCCAGCCGCTCGATCTCGGGTTCGGGGCGGTAGACGATGCCTTTGGTGGTCATGCCGAGCTTCTCGGTGAGGGGCCCGAGCGTCTTCCACTTCTCGGCGAGGTTCGGGTAGTCGCGCTCGACCACGGCGAGCTTCGGCATGGTCACGCCCGGCACCCGCGGCAGGTCCTGCACGCGTCCGTGCGGGGTGGCCATCACATCGGGGGTGTCGTGCTGCAGCGGCGTGGCGACGACGTCGCGCCGCACGCCGAGGTGCGTGCGCGCCATCTCGCTGAACCGCTCGGCGAGGATGCGGAAGGTGTCGAAGTCGGTCTTCGTCTGCCACGGCGGGGCGATCGCCGGGTTGAAGGCGTGGATGAAGGGATGCATGTCGGTCGATGACAGGTCGTACTTCTCGTACCAGGTCGCCGCCGGCAGCACGATGTCGCTGAACAGCGTGGTGCTGGTCATGCGGAAGTCGGCCGTCATCAGCAGGTCGAGCTTGCCCTCGGGAGCCTTGTCGTGCCAGGTCATCGAAGTCGGCCGCGAATCCGGCCTCGCCTCGTGCGCGCGCACCGCGGCATCCGTTCCCAGCAGGTGCTTCAGGAAGTACTCGTTGCCCTTGCCGGACGACCCGAGCACGTTCGCACGCCAGATGGTCATGATGCGCGGGAAGTTCTCGGGGGCATCCGGGTCTTCGACCGAGAACCGCAGCGATCCCTCGTCGAGGCTGTCGACGATGTGCTGCGCGGGCTCCTTGCCCAGGGCCTCGGCCTCATCGGCGAGCTCGAGCGGGTTGCGGTCGAACGTCGGATAGCTGGGCATCCAGCCGCGCTGCACCGACTCCACCAGACAGTCGGCGGTGGTGCGACCCTCGAACCTGCCGACGCCGAGCGGTGAGGCCAGCTGATCGGCGGGCAGCCCGTCGTAGCGCCACTGGTCGGTGGCGAGGTAGAAGAACGCCGTGCCGATCGTATACCGCGGCGGCCGGTTCCAGTCGGAGGCGCCGGCGTACTGCTGGTAGCCGGTGATCGGTCGCACCTTCTCCTGACCGACGTAGTGCGCCCAGCCGCCGCCGTTCACGCCCTGGCAACCGGTCATCGTCGTCAGCGCGAGGAACGCACGGTAGATCGTGTCGGAGTGGAACCAGTGGTTGGTGCCCGCCCCCATCAGGATCATCGAGCGACCGCCGGAGCGCTCGGCGTTGTCGGCGAACTCCCGCGCGATGCGCGTGGCCTGCTCGGCCGGCACCGAGGTGTGCTCCTGCTGCCAGGCGGGCGTGCCGGGGGTCGACGCGTCGTCGTAGCCGGCCGGCCACTCGCCGGGCAGACCGTCGCGACCGACGCCGTAGCGGGCGAGCATCAGGTCGAACACCGTGGTGACCCGCTTGCCGGCGACCGTGCGCACCGGCACGCCGCGGGCCACGACGCCCGATCCGCCGGCGTGCTCCTGCCCCGGCTCCGGGTCGAGGTCGAACCGCGGCAGGCGGATCTCGGTGGCCGCACCGTCCCAGTCGGCGAGGTCGGCGACCGACAGCGGCGGCACGACGTCGCCCAGGTCGAGGTTCCACTTGCCCTCGTCCTCGGGGCTGAAGCGGTGTCCGAGCGAGCCGTTGGGCACGACGGCGTTGCCGCCCTGATCCATCAGCACCGGCTTGAAGTCGGCGCGCGCCTGCTGTGCGTCCGCACCGTCGAGATCGGATGCCGTCACGAACTTGCCCGGCACGAATCCACCGTCGCGCTCCTCGACCTCGACGAGGAAGGGCGCGTCGGTGTAGCGCCGCATGTAATCCTCGAAGCGCGGGGTGCGCTTGTCTACGAAGTGCTCGCGCAGGATCACATGCCCCATCGAGATCGCCAGGGCGGCGTCGGTGCCGGGGTGCGGCGCGACCCACTCGTCGGCGAACTTGGTGTTGTCGGTGTAGTCGGGTGAGACGGTGATGACCTTCTGTCCGCGGTAGCGGGCCTCGGTCATGAAGTGCGCGTCGGGGGTGCGGGTGACCGGCACGTTCGAGCCC
This sequence comes from Microbacterium bandirmense, assembly GCF_037204185.1. NCBI lineage: Bacteria > Bacillati > Actinomycetota > Actinomycetes > Micrococcales > Microbacteriaceae > Microbacterium > Microbacterium bandirmense. The sequence goes on from NZ_JBBDGM010000007.1 coordinate 186,408, forward strand.
CACATGATCAGGTAGCCGGCGTTCCACCAGTCGGCCGACTCCGGCACGTCGGTCTGGTCGCCGAACACCTGTGGGCTCGCGACCGGCAGGTCGGCGTACCAGTCGTAGAACGACAGCATGGTGCCGCCGATCAGGTTCATGAAGCGGGCGCCCGCACCGTGCGAGACCATCGACATGGCCGGGATGGGCGAGAAGCCCGCGATCCGGTCGGGACCGTAGTTCTTCACCGTGTGCACGTGGGCGGCCGCGGCGATCTCCATGACCTCGTCCCAGCTCGTGCGCACCAGTCCGCCCTTGCCGCGCACCTTCTTGTACGCCCGGGCCTTCTCGGGGTTCTCGACGATCGATTCCCAGGCGTCGACCGGGTCGGGATGCTGCGCCTTGGCCTCGCGGTAGAGCCGCGCGAGCGTCTCGCGGATGTACGGGAAGCGCACGCGGGTGGGCGAGTACGTGTACCAGCTGAACGCCGCGCCGCGCGGGCATCCGCGGGGCTCGTACTCCGGGGAGTCGGGGCCGACCGACGGATAGTCGGTCTGCTGCGCCTCCCACGTGATGATGCCGTCTTTGACGTACACCTTCCAGGAGCACGATCCTGTGCAGTTGACGCCGTGCGTGGAGCGGACGACCTTGTCGTGCGACCAGCGGTCGCGGTAGAACGAATCGCCCGAGCGCCCGCCCTGCAGGAAGACGGATCGGAGATCCTCAGAGGTCTGCCCCGGCCGCACGAAGCGGCCCATGTTCAGCAGGGCATCGGCGAGGGCGCCATCCGTCGCAGGTGCGCTTTCGGTGCGGGGGCCAGGGGTCATCTCTGCTCCTTCCCGGAGTACACGGGGTGTACCCCAGCATCCTGCCCCCACCCCGGCGTGTAAACAAGGGACGGCCGGTTTTAATCATCGTGTTCGGGTGATCGCTTCACCTGCGTTTTTCCCGGCGGAAGACCTGGCGGGCCCGCACGTCGCACGCTACTGTCGCCGTTATCGAAGGGATGACCGATGACTGCACCGACCCCTGCACAGGCCACCACCGAGCTCAAGGGCGGCTTCGCCCAGGTTGTGCTGGCGATGATCGCCTCGACCTTCGGCTTCTGGGCGTGGATGTCGATCTCGCCGCTGCAGCAGACCTACGCCACCGAGATGGGTCTGGACGAGGGGCAGATCTCGCTCATGCTCGCCACACCCGTGCTCGTCGGCGCCCTCGGCCGCATCGTCGTCGGCGCACTCACCGACAGGTTCGGCGGCCGCAGGATGTTCGCCGCCGTGCTGCTGCTGTCGGCACCCGCCGTGCTGCTCGTGGCGCTGGCCGGCAGCATCGGCAGCTTCCCGCTGCTGCTCGTGGCGGGGTTCTACCTGGGTGTAGCGGGCACGATCTTCGCCGTTGGCGTGCCGTTCTCGAGCGCCTGGTTCCCACCCGAGCGACGCGGCTTCGCGAACGGTGTGTTCGGCATGGGCATGATCGGCACGGCTGTGTCGGCGATGCTGACCCCGCGGATGGCCGACAGCATCGGCTACCTGCCCACGCACCTGGTCATCGCCGGGGCACTGGTCGTGATGGCCGCCCTGGTGTGGTTCTTCATGAAGGAGTCTCCGGTCTGGGAGCCCAGCAGAGACAAGCTCATCCCGAAGGTGACCGGCGCGCTGAAGCTGCGCGTCACGTGGGAGATGTCGTTCCTGTACGGCATCGTGTTCGGCGGGTTCGTGGCGTTCTCGACCTTCCTGCCGAAGTACCTGACCACCATCTACCCCGAGGTCGACGTGCTCGGCGCCGGTGCGCGCACGGCGCTGTTCGCCGCGGCGGCCGTGGTCGCCCGCCCGATCGGCGGTGTGCTCGCCGACCGGTTCGGCCCCAAGGTGATCTCGCTGATCTCGCTGGGCGGCATCGTCACACTCGCGTACATCGTCGGACAGCAGCCGCCCGAGGGCGTGGTCACGGGTGCGGTGTTCATCCTGATGGCGGGCGCGATGGGCCTGGGCATGGGCGCCGTGTTCGCCTGGATCGGCCCGTCGACCCCGAAGGACAAGGTCGGTGCGGTGAGCGGCGTGGTCGCCGCGGCCGGCGGCCTCGGCGGGTACTTCCCGCCGCTGGTGATGGGCGCGACGTACCACCCGGAGACCAACTCGTACTGGCTGGGCCTCTGGCTGCTGGTGCTGGTGGGGGCGTTCGCGCTGGTCGTCGCCGGCATGCTGAAGGACGTCGGCAGGAAGAGCTGAGCCGATGAACGCGGGTGATCGCGCCGGGTCAGTGCCGCGTCAGGTCAGTGCCGGATGACGGGGACGCTCGCCCAGCCGCCGAGCGGCGGCTCGTGACGAATCGGATGCCGGTCGCCGGCCGACTCGATGAGCGCCGCCCCCTCCAGCAGCGCCATGGTCACGGCCCGCAGCTCCGCGTAGGACAGGTCACGGCCGGGGCATACGTGCGGTCCGATTCCGAACACGAGGTTCTCGGCGGCGTGCGCCTGCGGGTCGAAGGCGTCCGAGAACACGGCGGGGTCGCGATTCGCCGCCGTCCAATCCAGCAGCACGGGCGTCTCCTCGGCGATCCGCTCACCCGAGGGCGTGGTCACCGGGCACGTCGTGATCCGCTTGTTGGCCACGAACGGGTCGTCCTCGCGCAGGCACTCCCCGAGGATCGCGTCGAACTCGTGCCGCTGCGCGTCAGCATCCGCCCCTCCCCCTCGGATGCCGTGCGCGAGCCGCCGCACCCGCTGCTGCCATCGCGGATTCTCCGCGAGCCGGTGCACCACCACGCCGACGCACCGCGCCAATGATCCGAGGTCGCCGGCCGTCCAGTTGCGCAGGATCGACACGATCTCCTCATCGGTGAGCGGACGGCCGTGCACGCGCTCGTCGAGCAGCCGGTCGGTCGCATCGGCGGTGCTGGTGCCGTTCTCGCGCGCGGCGCGGTGCGCGTCGACCTGCCGGGTGACGAGGGCATCGAAGTCCGCCGCGATCTGAGCGTTCACGGCGGGGTCCGGGCGCTGGGCGGCAGCGTAGTTGCGCGCCATCCACTGCCGCAGTTCGCGCTCGATCTCGACCGGCCATCCCAGCCAGCGGCACTGCGCGCGCACGGCGAACGCCTCGCCGAGATCGGTGACGGCGTCGAAGACCTCACCGACCGGCAGCGCCGCGACGACCTCGCGGGCGGCCTTGTCGAGCATCGGCTCGAGCTCGGCGACGATCTGCGGGGTCATCTGCCGGTCGACCACGGCCCGGTAGGCGCGGTGCTCGTCGCCGTCCATGCCGTTGGGCACGTGCAGGTGGCGTGAGGTGCGGCTCGAGAAGGCCTCGGCATCCTTCGCCGCGGCGACCACGTCGGCATGCCTGGTCAGTCGGACAGTGTCGGACATCGCACCTCCCGGGGTCTGGTCGCACCCAGCGTATCCGCGGCGCGGCTCGGGCGGTCCCGTGAATAACCGGCGCGACGGCGTGGTCGGCGACCGTCGCGGGGGCGTCGTCGGTTCGCTGCGATGGTGCCGTCGGTGGCCGCCGGTAGCCTTGGCTCATGGCCACCCGCAGACCCGCACCGCCCGCTTTCGCCTGCACCGAATGCGGGTGGACGACGGCGAAATGGGTGGGGCGCTGCGGTGAGTGCCAGCAGTGGGGAACGGTGCAGGAGCACGTGAGTTCGGGCCTCACCCGGCAGACGGATGCCGTCGCGCCGGCCGCCGAGCGCGCCGCGCGCCCAATTACGCAGATCACGACGACCGACTCGCCCCGGCGCACCAGCGGAGTCGGCGAGTTCGACCGGGTGCTCGGCGGCGGCATCGTGCCCGGCGCGGCGATTCTGCTCAGCGGCGAGCCGGGAGTCGGCAAGTCCACGCTGCTGCTCGAGGTGGCAGCATCCACCGCCCGCGCCGGACGCCGCGTGCTCTATGCCAGCGCCGAGGAGTCTCCCGCGCAGGTGCGCCTGCGCGCCGAGCGCACCGGCGCGCTGCACGATCAGCTGTACCTGGCGAGCGAGACCGATCTCGCCACGATCCTCGGCCACATCGACGAGGTGAAGCCGGATCTGGTGATCGTCGACTCGGTGCAGACGGTGTCGTCCGGTCTGATCGACGGTGCACCGGGACAGCCGAGTCAGGTGCGCGAGGTGGCCGCGACGCTGATCCGCGTGGCCAAGGATCGCGGCCTGCCGGTGATCATCGTCGGGCACGTCACCAAAGACGGCCAGGTGGCAGGTCCCCGGGTGCTCGAGCATCTCGTCGACGTCGTGTGCCACTTCGAGGGCGATCGACAGACCGCGCTGCGCTTCATCCGCGCGCTGAAGAACCGGTTCGGCCCCACCGACGAGGTCGGCTGCTTCGAGATGACCGGCGTCGGCATCGCCGAGGTGCCCGATCCGAGCGGGCTGTTCCTCTCGCAGGGGGCGGCTGAGCCCGGCACCTGCGTGGCCATCGCGATGGAGGGCCGGCGGGCGCTGCCGGTCGAGGTGCAGGCGCTGACGATCACCTCGAACGCCCCGAACCCGCGTCGTGTGGTGCACGGACTGGACTCGTCGCGGGTGGCGATGGTGCTGGCGATCCTCGAACGGCGAGCGGGGATCGAGACCTCGAAGCTCGACGTGTATGTGTCAACGGTCGGCGGGGTGCGCTTCACCGAACCCGCGGCCGATCTGGCGATCGCCGTCGCCGTCGCGGGCTCGATCCGGCACACCTCGGTGCCGCGCACGCTCGCGGTAGTGGGCGAGCTGTCCCTTGCGGGCGAGATCCGGCCGGTGACGCAGGCCGCGCAGCGACGCAGCGAGGCGGCACGGCTCGGCTATGCGCAGGTGATCGACGATCGCTCGGCGAGCCTGAAGATGGCGCTGGGCGACATCCGGGCGCGGGCGAAGAGCGCGCCGACCTCCGGCCCGGCCATCGAGCGGCGAGCGCAGCGATCAGACGAAGTGCCCCCGTTCTGACTGTCAGGCCTCGAGGGCCTTCAGCAGCTCGGCCGGAGGAGCCTGCATCGGGTGGGGACCTGCGATGTCGAGGAACACGGTCGTGATGGTGTCACGATGCGTGGTGAGGAACGCCTTGAGCCAGGCCGGCGAGTAGATCCCGACGCCCGGCGGCAGATTGGCGGGCTTGTGCGTGGCGTCACTGAACAGCAGCAGCGCGACCTCGCCGGTGTTCTGGTCGCGGTAGGTCCACACCTCTCCCCCGTCGAGGGGATTGTCGCGGGCACCGGGCTTGATCAGCGGCACGACGGTGTTGCCATTGCGCAGGGCGAGGGCGACAGCGGCCATGTCCTGCTTCTCGAGCGCCTGCGCCAGCGCCTCGGAACGGAACTCCTCCGGTGCGGGGCGCTTCTTCTCCCCTGACCTCTTCTTCGCCATGAGTCCAGCTTAAGAGAGCGGGGCCCTCTCGAATCCTCCATTGGGGACTGGCGTATTCGAGAGGGCCCTCCTGGTTCTCGACGCGACACTGTCGAAGCGCTGGGGACGCTGAGCTCGACACCACTGGGGATGGTTTGCGTCGCATCAGGTCGAGGAACCGTTATCCATGGTATCCCAAAATATCGGTCGTGTCAGCCGTGAATCCTTGGAGGGTGCGACCAAAATGCGAACGGATTCTTCGCTTCAGCGCAGGATGATCTGCTTCGAGGTCGCGCTCTCGAAACCGCCGATCGCGACTTTCACGTGGTACGACGCCCCGCCACCCGGAGCACGCGGGCGGCTCTCATCATCACAGGTGTCCACTGACGATCGGGTGCGGTCCCAGACGACCGGCGTCGCACTCGTGACGCTCTTGCCCGCCTGCAGCGTGACGATCATGTCGCTCGGTTCGGTCTGGCAGTCGGTGGACCGCCACCATACGTCGGATCCGCTGGTCACGGTGAACTTCTGGGTGCTTGAGCCCACGTTCATCGTGCAGTCCTGCTCGCCGGTGTTGGTGAGCGTGATCGACAGCTGCGGGTCATCGCCGGCCGCGTACGTGTCAGCATCCGTGTGTGCGGCGACCGTGACGTCGGCGGCGGTGCAGGCGACGATCGCTGGCGTCTCCGAGGCGGCGGGGCTGGGTGTCTCCGATGTGTCAGGGCTCGGCGTGGTGCTCGGCGACGTGGTGTCTTCGGGGGCCGGAGAAGTGGATGACGTCGCTTTCGGGGCGGAGTCGGATGCTGTCGCCCACGGCTGGGCGATCGCCAGCCAGACGCCGGCGCCGGCCGCGGCGACGATGACCAGTGCGAGGAGGATCACCAGGAGTCGCCGTCGGCGGTAGACGGCGGCGGACTGACGGGGCATGCCTCCAGGCTAATTCAGGTGCTTGATCATCCTGGTGTTGCCGAGCGTGTTGGGCTTCACATGAGCCAGATCGAGGAACTCCTCGACACCCGCGTCGCCGCTGCGCAGCAGCTGCGAGTACACGTCGGCATCGACGATCTGCTCGCCGATGGGAGCATAGCCGCGGCGGGTGAAGAACTCGGTCTCGAAGGTCAGGCAGAACAGCCGCGACAGTCCAAGGTCGCGGGCACGCCGCTCGAGGTCGTCGACGATCGCCCGCCCCACACCGTGGCGCAGATAGTCGTTGCGCACGAGCAGCGTGCGCACCTCACCGAGGTCCTCCCACATGACGTGCAGCGCACCGCAGGCGATCAGCTGGCCCTCGCTCTCGGCGACGACGAACTCCTGCACCGCGCCGTACAGCACCGCGAGATCTTTGCCCAGGAGGATGCGTCGCTCGACCAGCGGCTCCAGCAGTGCATGGATGCCGGTGATATCGGTGCTGCGCGCTGCGCGGACGGTGTACTCGGTCACGGGATCAAGCCTAGAACGCGAACCCCGCTGAAATGCCGAACAGCCCCGCCGAAGGGACGGGGCTGTTCGTGTCACGGGTCAGTCGTTGCCGGTGGCAGCCAGATCCGGGGTGGCCGAGATGCCGCCGCCCCCGGTGTTCACTCCCACGGAGACCTTCTCACCGCGCGGCGCGTGCTCGAAGTCGAACTTGCCGTCGACGACGTCGACCTTCACGTGGTCGCCGGTGTTCAGCTGGCCGTGCAGGATGCGCTCCGACAGCTGATCCTCGATCTCGCGCTGCATGGCGCGGCGCAGCGGCCGGGCGCCCAGCGCCGGGTCGAAGCCGATCTCGATGAGCTTGTCCTTCGCAGCATCCGACAGCTCGACGGTCATGTCGCGGTCGAGCAGGCGCTCGCCCAGCTGCTTGGTGAACAGGCCGACGATCTGGCGCAGCTCGTCCTTGTTCAGCTGCGGGAAGACGATGATGTCGTCGAGACGGTTGAGGAACTCGGGCTTGAAGTGGCGCTTGAGCTCTTCGTCGACCTTGCCCTTCATCCGCTCGTACGTCGTCTGCGAGTTGCCCTCGATCTGGAAGCCGACCGGGCCACCGGCGATCGCCGACGAGCCGAGGTTGGTCGTCATGATGATCACGGTGTTCTTGAAGTCGACGATGCGTCCCTGACCGTCGGTCAGGCGACCCTCTTCGAGGATCTGCAGCAGCGAGTTGAAGATGTCCGGGTGTGCCTTCTCGATCTCATCGAACAGCACCACCGAGAACGGCTTGCGGCGCACCTTCTCCGTCAGCTGGCCGCCCTCTTCGAAGCCGACGAACCCGGGAGGGGCACCGAACAGTCGCGAGACGGTGTGCTTCTCACCGAATTCCGACATGTCGAGCGAGATGAGCGCAGCCTCGTCGTCGAACAGGAACTCGGCGAGAGCCTTGGCGAGCTCGGTCTTTCCGACACCGGTGGGGCCGGCGAAGATGAACGAGCCCGAGGGGCGCTTGGGGTCCTTGAGGCCCGCACGCTGGCGGCGGATCGTGCGGCTGAGCGCGGCGATCGCCTCTTCCTGGCCGATGACGCGCTGGTGCAGGGCCTTCTCCATGAAGACGAGTCGGCTGGACTCCTCCTCGGTGAGCTTGAAGACCGGGATGCCGGTGGCCTGGGCCAGCACTTCGGCGATCAGGCCCTCGTCGACGACCGCCTGGGTGGCGACGTCGCCGGCGCGCCACTGCTTCTCGAGACGCAGACGCTCGCCGAGCAGCTCCTTCTCCTGGTCGCGCAGAGCGGCGGCCTTCTCGAAGTCCTGCTCCTCGGAAGCTGCCTCCTTGTCCTGCCGCACCTTCGCGATGCGCTCGTCGAACTCGCGCAGCTCGGGCGGAGAGGAGAGGATGCTGAGGCGCAGACGCGCACCCGCCTCATCGATCAGGTCGATGGCCTTGTCGGGCAGGAACCTGTCCGAGACGTAACGGTCGGCGAGGTTCGCCGCGGCGACGATGGCGCCGTCGGTGATCTGCACCTTGTGGTGCGCCTCGTAGCGGTCGCGCAGTCCCTTGAGGATGTTGATCGCGTGCGGCAGCGTCGGCTCGTTCACCTGAACCGGCTGGAATCGGCGCTCGAGCGCAGCATCCTTCTCGAAGTACTTGCGGTACTCGTCGAGCGTGGTCGCGCCGATGGTCTGCAGCTCGCCGCGTGCGAGCAGCGGCTTGAGGATGCTGGCGGCGTCGATCGCGCCCTCGGCGGCGCCCGCGCCGACGAGGGTGTGGATCTCGTCGATGAAGACGATGATGTCGCCGCGGGTGCGGATCTCCTTGGTGACCTTCTTCAGGCGCTCCTCGAAGTCTCCGCGGTAGCGGGAGCCGGCGATGAGCGAGCCGAGGTCGAGGGAGTAGAGCTGCTTGTCCTTGAGAGTCTCGGGGACGTTGCCCTTGACGATCGCCTGCGCAAGGCCCTCGACGACGGCGGTCTTGCCGACGCCGGGCTCGCCGATCAGGACGGGGTTGTTCTTGGAGCGGCGGGAGAGGATCTGCATGACCCGCTCCGCCTCCTTCTCACGGCCGATGACGGGGTCGAGCTTGCCGTCGCGCGCCGCCTGCGTGAGGTTGCGGCCGAACTGGTCGAGCACCTGCGAGCCGCCCTGAGCGGATGCCGGGCCGTCGTTCGCCTGCGCGCCGACAGCGGCGGTCTCGCGTCCTGGGGCACCGGAGAGCAGCTGGATGACCTGCTGGCGGACCTTGTTCAGGTCGGCGCCGAGCTTGACGAGCACCTGCGCTGCGACACCCTCGCCCTCGCGGATGAGGCCGAGCAGGATGTGCTCGGTGCCGATGTAGTTGTGGCCGAGCTGCAGTGCCTCGCGCAGGCTCAGCTCGAGCACCTTCTTGGCGCGCGGCGTGAAGGGGATGTGGCCGGACGGCTGCTGCTGCCCCTGGCCGATGATGTCCTGCACCTGCTCGCGCACGGCGTCGAGAGAGATGCCGAGGCTTTCGAGCGCCTTCGCTGCGACGCCCTCACCCTCGTGGATGAGGCCGAGCAGGATGTGCTCGGTGCCGATGTAGTTGTGGTTGAGCATCTTCGCCTCTTCTTGGGCGAGGACGACGACCCGACGGGCTCGGTCGGTGAATCTCTCGAACATGCTGTGACTCCTTTTCGCACGTCGGCGAAGCGGCTGTGATGCCTTGTACATCGAGAGTAACGAGCGCGGGGTGCCCGTTCGGCCGTGTTCGCCGTCGGCATATCGGAGGACTCTGGGTGACGGGCTCCGGGACGCCGCTTCGCTCGCAGAGCGGGTTCCCTCCCGCTGCGCGGGCCCCTCCCGATGCTCGCTCCGCGGCATCCCTGCGCCCTCGCGTTCTGGTGAGCTCGCCCCCTCCCCGGTCGTTGAGCGAGCGAAGCGAGCGGTGTACTGAGCGAGCACAGCGAGACGAAGTGACGAAACGGGCTGAGCGAGCAGCGCGAGTCGAAGCACCAGATCCTCAAAACTGCTTGACACCCTTATCGATTGTCGTTACCTTAACGAAGATCGATAACAACGAATATCGATATGGAAGGTGAGGATGATGCAGAGCAACACAGGGCGGCCGGTGTCGCGGGCCGACGGCTTCGGTCTCGGGCTCATCGCGACCGGAGCGGTGAGCATCGCCATGGCCGCCCTCGTGGCGGTGATCAAGGGTGCGTTCGAGGTGTTCGGCAGCGACGTGGTGGTGCGGATGCCCGTCGCCGGGGCGCCGGTGTCGGCGTTGGCCGGCGTCGACGGCATCCGCTCGGCCGACTACTCGCACGCCGACGTCACCTTCTCGTCTCTCTCGGCGGGTGCGCGGTGGATGCTGCTGCTGGAGGGTGCCCTGCCGGCACTCGCGACCGTCGGGGTCTGCGCGGTGGCGTGGTGGCTGGGTTTTTCCCTGATCCGCGGACGGCCGTTCCGCAAGACGATGTCGACGACGATCGGCGTCGCGGCGTGCCTCGTCGCAGCCGGCGGCCTCTTCGGGCAGTTGGCCGGCGCGGTGGGTCGCGCGATGATCACCGATTCGCTGGCATCCGACGATCCCGCTATCTATGACACGTTCGCGGCGTTCCGGCTCGATCTCGACCTGGCGCCGATCGGCTGGGGCTTCGCGCTCGCGCTGATCGCCATGGCGTTCGCAGCCGGGACTCGGATGCAGCGCGACACGGAAGGACTGATCTGATGGACGCGAATTCGTCTGGGCCGGAGCGCAGCGGCGCGCTGATCGCGGCGCTGGTGCTCGGAGGGCTGCTGCTGATCGGCTCAGCGATCAGCGCCATCCCGAGGGTCGCCGGCTACTTCACGGGATACTGGAACGGTCACGGCGATCTGCTGACCGGGCGCGAGCCGTCGATCGGCGTCGCTGGCCCGACGACCGAGGCCGACCGGATCGACTACAGCGGGATCGTGATCGTCAGCGACCAATCGCTGATGCTGCCGCGCGTGCTGCAGGCGATCGCAGAGGGGCTCGGGATCCTGGTGATCGTCGCCGGCGGTGCGCTGGCAGTGATGCTCGCGGTGCGGATGCTGCGCGGCAGACCGTTCGTGCGGATGCTGGCGTGGGGCCTCGGCGTGGTCGGCGTACTGACCGTGCTCGCCGGCGCGGTCGCCCCGCAGCTGCGCGCCTGGGCAGTGGATGCCGCCGTGCGCGAGCTCGGATATGCGGTGTCGGAAGGCACCGACGGCACGCTGACGGCCGACGGCCCCGAGCTGATCGTGCTGCCACAGTGGGATGTGCTGTGGATCCTCGATCGCGTGGATGTGACCCTGCTGCTTCTCGGCGTCATCATCGCGATCCTCGGACTGCTCGTCGCGGACGGCGTGCGCCTGCAGCGTGACACGGACGGTCTGATATGACTCCCGCCGATGCCGACGACGAGTTCACGGGCATCCACTGTCGCCTCGACGAGCTGCTCGCCGAGCGGAACATGACGCTGACCGAGTTGAGCGCGCGGGTGGGTGTCAGCATCGTGAATCTGTCGGTGCTGAAGAACGACCGCGCGCGGGCGATCCGGTACTCGACACTGCGGGCGATCTGCGATGCGCTGGAGTGCGAGGTGGGCGACCTGTTGGTGCTGGCGTGACGGCTACGCTCAGCCTGTGAGCAACGACGCCCTCGACCTGTCCACAGCCCTCTCCCCCGTGAACCGCGACCACGGTTTCTTCGCCTCAATGTCACGATAGAGCGGTCGGCGGGGTTGGCTCTTTTCTTCGCTGCTCCATCTTGGATGGTGGCTACTCCGCGATGTGCCGCCCCGTCGACGCCGACGCTCGGTGACCGATGTGGCCTGATAGGGAGCCTGCGCGACTGTCGTCGTGCTCGATTGAGGCGTGCCCGTCGGCCGCTGGGTGTCGGGCCGTCATTGGTGGAACGACGAAGGAGTCGGCATGATCACGGTTGGTATCGACGCGCACAAGGACAGCTACACGCTCGTCGCGATCGACGAAGTAGGTAAGCGGGTCGCCGCGCTCACGGTCCCCGCCCGGAAGGCGGGTCACACCCGCATGCTCGAGTGGCTCGACGGGTTCGGGATGGTGAAGGTTGCGGTCGAGGACTGCCGTCACCTCACCCGCGCCCTGGAGGCGAGCCTTCTGCTCGCCGGTCATCAGGTCCTGCGGGTGCATACCCGGTTGATGGCCGGGATGCGGAGGTCATCCCGTGAACCGGGCAAGTCCGACCCGATCGATGCTGAGGCCGTCGCTCGTGTCGCCCTGCGGGAAGACCACCTCCCCACGGCTCATCTCGCCGGACCGGATCGCGACTTGAAGCTCTTCTCCGATCACCGCAAGAGGCTCGTCGAGCACCGCACTGGATTGCAGGCGAAACTGCGCTGGTTCTTGCACGAGCTGGTGCCCGACCTCGAGGTTCCGTCCCGCGGGATTCGACGTCCCGCCGTGTTCGAGCAGATCACCCGTGCGATCGCCGGAGTCGACGGGGCAGTCGCCGAGATCGCTCGTGACCTGCTCGCCGATATCGTCGCTCTCACTCAGCGGATCACCGCCATCGAACGACAGCTGACAGCGATCGTGAAAGTCGAGTATCCGATGCTCCTCGCCGTCCCGGGAATGGGCGCTCTCGGCGCGGCAGCGATCATCGGCGAGACCGCCGGTGTCAACCGCTTCACCAGTAAGGACGCCTTCGCGCGGTTCAACGGCACCGCACCCATCCCCGTCTGGTCCGGCAACAACGTGAAGGTCCGACTCTCGCGAGGAGGCAACCGACGCATCAACACATCCCTCCATATGGCTGCGGTGACCCAGCAACGCCTCGGCGGCGAAGGCGCTGTCTACTTCGCAAAGCAGGTCAGCGCCGGCAAGACACGAGTCGAGGCACTCCGGCTGCTGCGACGGCGGATCTCGGACCGCGTGTTCGCTGCTCTCCGTCAGGACGAAGCCGCGCGAGCCGAGACCGTGCACCGCATCCCGATCACTCTGAACACGACCCTGAAGAGCATTCTCACGGCCGCGGCTTGACATAGGAGCATCGTCGACGGACACTACGTGTGGTGCGGCTCCCCCATCGCCGGCGATGACGGGTACTACCTGTTCTACTCTCGGTGGCCGCACGGCTCTGCCGGGCGCGACCCCGACGACGAGGGCCTCCTCTATGGCTTCGACGGATGGTTGAAGCACTCCGAGATCGCCGTGACTCGGGCATCCGATCCGCACGGCCCAGCGTACGTCAGCTGACTAGCTCGATGTCGCCCGGCTTCCAGCTGCCGTCGAACCACGGCTCGAGCGGACCGTACAGGCGCAGCAGCACGAACCACCCCTTGCCAGCGACCGTCTGCACCCAGTTGTCACCGGCACCGGCAGGTTCGACCGGTGCGAACACGATGTCGACCGAGCCGTCGTCGTTGTAGGTGACGTTTAGTAGAGCAGGCAGCCGGTAACCTCACCGCCGCCGACTGGGCAGGGCGCGCAAAGCGAGAGCGATGGAACGCACACAGCCTGCGCTGGGCGTCATTCGCCTTCTTCACTCTCGCCGTCCTAGCCGGCGGCTGGATTCTCTGGATCGCCATCGATAAAGATCTGACGCTGACTGTGGGAGACGGCGTCCTCCGCGGCGCACTAGTCCTCGCCCTCGCCGGCGTCGGATCGTTCCTCACGCTCGAGGCACGCCGACACTTCCGGGAGGCCGACAGCGCTGAGGACGTGAAGCTGGCACTGGCGGCGCTCGAGCCGTTCTATGCCGGCGCAGACGATGCTGAACGCAGCGGAGTCCGCCGCGCTCTCGGAGACACAGTGTTTATCAAGAACACGCTGTCTCGCTTCAGCAATCGCGATGCCGCGAAACATGCCAGCCCCACCAACGAGCAGCTGAATCAGATCGTGGATTCCATAGGCAAGGGTGCAGATGCGGCTTCGAGGGCGACAAAACTCGGGTCAGCCTCCAATTAAAGCGTGTCATCAGCCCACAAGGCACGGCGGACGGACCTCAGTCCGCCGGCTTCTTCCTTGCATGAGCTGGCGCTCTCGGGTGTGCTCGTCGGGCTAAAGGAGCGCGTTCGCGAGTCGCGCTACCGCGCCCAGCGCCACGTGAATACCGAGTTGGTCGCGCTGAACTGGCACATCGGGCAAGTCCTCGCAGAGCGCACCGCGGATGTCCATTGGGGCGCGAAGATCATCCTGCGGCTCTCGACGGACCTGCCCGCCAAGTTCCCCGATTCCGGGGGTTCTCGCCCCGCATCGCTACCCTGGTCGCAGTCGGCCACGACCGAAGCCCGGCGACACTCACGCCAGCGCACTCGGAGGACGCGCAGCGGCACGCCGCCCGAGTGGAAGAGTACGCGCAATTCGTCAAGGAGTATGGGGTCCTGGCACGTGCGACAGAGGCTTTCGAAGCGAAGCGGAGCATGCGGGCTGGTCTGGCTGATCGATTCCGTTTGGCCGAGGACCAGGTGCGAGGGGAGCGTGTAGCTCCGTCCAGCTGATCCCGCCCACCAGCCCTCCGCGGGCGGGATCAGCCTGTAGCGGGCAGGTTGCGGACCACTGCGAGGATCAAGGCGACGATCTCGTGCTGTCTCTGGACTTCGCCAGGTACGACTGCCCCGTGTCCCCCGCACATGGCGCATCGCCAGTGTCCACCGTCCGCGACGTTCGGCTGCGATCCGGCTGTCGATCACCCGGCTGGCGCCGAATACGCGCGCCCCCTCGACGATTGAAAACCAATGGCCTCGCGCCACAAGCCAACATCGATGACCGGGGGCGGACATCCTCGCGCTTCAGGGGCGGGCCAAACGGACCCCGGTCAAGCTGGCCTTATCGGCCGCTGCGCAGTCGAGTTCGGTGATGAAGGATGATATCGACGCCGACTTCAGACCGGTCTTCAGACGGTTGTCAGCGACCGAGTGAGCTGGCGACGCCGGGGATCTGTGAGCTGTATTCGTCGAGGAGCCGCTTGGCGACCGCCACTGAGTCCACGAGGGGGTGGTTCGCGAAGGCGCGCCAGGCAAGCTCGGGTGAACGCTCCTCTGAGGCGCTGAGGATCAGCTGCTCCGACGCCTTAACCTGAGTCATCAACCCCAGCATGTCGCCGCGGACGGGTTTGACTCGCTGCGGGTGAATCCCCGTCACGTCGACGCGGCATGGAACCTCGATCACTGCTTGGTCTCCGAGCTCCGGGACAAGGCGGTCACCGCCCGCGGCGTCGTTCGACACGTTGAGGATCATCACCGCCGCCGGCCCGCCGGACAGGCCCGTCATGAGGTCCAACGCGACCTTCTGATAGCCGCCGCCTTCGACGTCCTCTTCCAGCCGACTGCGTTGACCCACGTTCGTGCGCGACTCCTGCATGTAGCTCGATTCGCGCTCGTGCAGGACCGCCGACCACTGTTCGTAGGCAGACCCCGCGGCTGAGCTGTAGAACTCGCCTTGGCGCTGCACGAGGTACTGGCCTCGGGTGCGGGGGCTCGTCGTAATGCGTTCGAGCGCTTCACGAGGGTAGTAGTAGTAGAAAAGATACTCATTCGGGATGGCACCGAGAGCACGGACCCAATCCATGCCAATCACGCGTGCCTCTTCGATGCTACCGAGCTGAGCGTCGTCGGCGAGGATCTCCTGCATGATGTCCCGACCGTTCAGATTGAGAGACCGGAGCCATCCCAGATGGTTCAAGCCGACGTAGTCGAACTCGACCTTCGAGGGATCCGATCCCACCGTGCGTGCGACGCGACGCATCAGACCGATCGGTGTGTCGCAGATCCCAACGACTCGCGATCCCAGCACTGCGCGCATGGCCTCGGTGATGACGCCGGCCGGGTTCGTGAAATTGATGACCCAGGCGTCTGGCGCGATTCTCTGGATCTCTCGGGCGAGATTGCGGGCATGGGGCAGCGTGCGCAGAGCATATGCGAGCCCACCGGGTCCGACCGTTTCCTGCCCCAGGACTCCGAGGCCGAGAGCTACTCGCTCGTCAAGAACTCGGCTTTCCGCGCCGCCGACCCGCATTGCGGAGAACACAAAATCAGCACCTCGCAGCGCCTCGTCGAGGCTAGTCGTCGCCGTCACACGGACGGGTTGGGAAGCGTGCTGTTCGAGATGCGCGATCACCGAGCGGACTTTGTCGATTCGAGTCGCGTCGATGTCATAGAGGCATACTTCATCGACTCTGATCGGCGCGTCTGCGCTAGACAGCGCCTGATAGATCTGTGGGACGCGGAAGCCGCCTCCACCAATGATCGTTAGCTTCACGTGGTGATGATCCTTCCTGCACTCCTCTGGAGCGCGTCCAGTCCCGGCGCCGGATCGCGGCGGGATGTGACAACCGTGTCGATAGAGTCAGCACCGCATACCGCGAGAAGGCCCGTACCAGGGAACTTGTCCTCAGCGAGCACGAGTATGTTTCGGTCAGCTGCGCGCATGATCGCCCGCTTCACCGGCACCTCGATACCGGTGGAGTCGAGGACATTGCCGTTGTCTGCGATGCCACTGGCACCGAGAATTGCCACGTCGGCAGCAATCTGACTCAGCGCGCTTTCTGTCAGCGCTCCGACAAGCGAGAGGTAGGAGCTTCGCAGGACGCCGCCAAGAACGATCAACTCCGTCTCCTGAGAGTCTCGAAGCGCATCCACCACGGCTAGAGAGGCGGTGATAACCGTCACCCTGCGGTTTCGGAGGTGAATCGCCACCTGCGCAACCGTTGTCCCGATGTCCAGAATGATCACCTCGCCGTCTTGGACCATCGCAGCCGTTGCTCGACCGATCTGACACTTGGACTCAGCGTGAGACGACTCGATCTGGTGGTACGGGGCAGGGTCCGGATCGATGGAGCCGCCTCCGCGCACCCGTTGAAGGCGGCCCTGGCGACTGAGCTCGTTCAGGTCGCGCCTGATTGTTGAGGCGCTCACGCCGAACTCCTCAGCGAGCTTCTGAACCGTCACTTCTCCGGAACTCTTGATCTCTGCTTCGATCGAGGCGCGTCGGCTGCGTGTGAGCATGCACTCATAGTAGGACCCTCGTTCATGAATGAGCAACTGTGAGCAGTTGCGAGCAGTTTTGAGCTCTGATAGCGTGCACGATCAGTCATCCCGTATCGGATGGCGATGTCCCTGATCACACGGAGGTGCCATGGAGACCGGCCCGCAGATGTCTGTGGCAAAGCCAAATATTGCTCTTGTAGGCGAACTGTTCGTCGACATTGTCTTCGCGGACCTGGGTTCCACTCCTGCCCCCGGCAGGGAGTCTTTCGCGGGATCGATGACCGTTGCGCCGGGCGGAATCGCGAACAGTGCGGTCGCGATGGCGCGGCTCGGAGCCCAGACGTCCCTCATGAGTGGCGTCGGCGAGGATTGGTTTGGTCAGTGGCTGATGCTCGCCTTGCGACGTGAGGACGTCGACCTGTCGAGCGTCCGTGACGAGACTGCGACCTCTGTAACGGCATCGCTCGCCTATGGCGGGGAACGATCGATGGTGACATACAGTCCTTCGAAGCCTTCCCTAGAAAGGCGGCCCCCGAAGAGGCGGCCGGACGCCATAGTGATTGATCTAGGTAGCCCAGAGGCTTCCGGGCCGTGGTGGCGTGAGGCGGCGGCAAGTGGATCGAGGGTCTATGCCGACACTCGGTGGGACGACGGGGAGGACTGGCCTGAGCGCGGCCTGATAGATCTGCACTGGTGCCACGCTTTTCTGCCGAACGCCGCGGAGGCTCTGGCGTTGACCAAGTCCGGTTCAGTGGGGGAGGCGCTGGATCGTCTTGCCCCGAAGGTTCCGATCGCCGTCGTCACCTGCGGCGCCGACGGCGCGCACGCAATCGACTCCGTCACGGGCGAAAGGGCTTGGGCTCCGGCGCTTGACGTGTCCGCGGTTGACACGACAGGCGCGGGCGACGTGTTCTTGGCTGCTTTCGCGGTGGCTGACCTGGACGGGCTGCCTCTCGACCACCGGCTCGCGTTCGCCGCGCTCTGTTCAGGACTATCGACCACTCGACCTTCCGGATCTTTTGGCGCACCGGACATTCCTGAGATCGGCGAATGGTGGGCCAGCCTGTCCTCAGATTCCAGTACGCACCAGCCGGATATCGCGGTCCTCGACAGATACGCGTTCCTGGACGACTACCTGCCCGAACTCCAGTCCAGGACCGCGAGGCGCGATCACCACCGAGCAGATGAACAGAATCGGAGTGCCTAAGGTGAGCGCGTTACGCCCCGTGTCCGGACTTCCGACATACAACGGACTCACCGCTTTCGCCGGCGATATCCACAACCACTGCGGGATCAGCTATGGTCACGGAACAATTGAGGACGCCTACCAGAATGCGCGTCTGCAACTCGATTTCGCGTCCGTGACCGGTCACGCGAACTGGCATGACATGCCAGCCGAGCCGCGCCACATCGCGGAGTACCACCGAAAAGGCTTCGAGCGGCTGCAAGCCTCTTGGGATCATGTGCAAGACGTGACTGAAGCCGTCCATTCAGACGGTGAGTTCGTGTCGTTTCTCTCGTACGAATGGCACTCTCTGGCATACGGCGACCACTGCGTGTATTACCGTGCCCCTCGCGGACCGCTCGGCCCGGCTCGGGCTTCGTCGCTGGACGAGCTCCGTCGCAGTCTTCGCGAAATGAAGGCGCGAGGTCTGCCGGCGATGGTGTTGCCTCACCACATCGGTTACAGCGCGGGACGGAGAGGGATCAACTGGGAGACCTACTCCGATGAACTCTCGCCCGTGATCGAACTCGTTTCGATGCACGGCAGTGGAGAGACTGACAACTCTCCCCGGCCATATCTGCACACGATGGGGCCCCGGGATGCCGGCAGTACCGCCCTCGCCGGGCTCTCCCAGGGCCAGCGGTTTGGGTTCATCGGTTCGACCGATCACCATAGCGCGCATCCCGGAAGTCACGGCCATGGGCTGGCGATGGTGTGGGCGGAGGATCTCACTCGCGAGTCGATTTGGGAAGCCATCCAGGCGCGCCGCACGTACGCGATCACGGGAAACCGCATCATGCTGGCAACATCCATCAATGGCGCTCCTATGGGGCAGGTCATCGCTGCAACCGATCGACCGAGGGAGATCGCGGTCGACGTGCGGGGCGGAGGTGTCCTCGATGCCGTAGAGGTGATCCGCAATGGTGAAGTCATTGCTCGAAGAGCAACGCCACCCCCGTCTTTGGGCGAGGATTTCGACGGGATTCTGTCCGTGGGATTCGGGTGGGGAGAGGTCGGCGTCTTCGTCGACTGGGATATCGAGATCGAACTGATCGGCGGTCGTATTGACAATGTCGAGCCACGTTTGCGCGGCTACGACACGCTCGCGGACCAGGCCGGGGAGACGGAGAGCTACGCGTTTTCGGCGTGGGAGCAAACCGGCCCCAGCTCGGTATCTTTGCGGACCCGCACCTACGGCAACCCGACGGTAGCCACGGACGCGACCCAGGGCATGGCGCTGCATGTCAGGGCGTCGTTGGGTGCGGTCCTTGTCGTGCGTGCGAACGGTCACGAGCTTCGGCGCACGATCGCTGACCAGCTCGGGGGACCAGCTGTCGAATACATCGGCGGGTTCCTGAGCGGTGCGCTCGTCATCGACCGCGCCACGCCGAGGTCGGCATCGACACTGACCTGGGAACTGATCGACGAGGGCACCGACGCCGCGTCGGACTCGTACTACGTGCGGGTTAAGCAGGCAAACGACCAGCACGCCTGGAGTTCGCCGATTTGGGTCGACAACCGTCGTCCCTGACCTGGAAATGAATACCCATCAAGAGGAGAAGAGGACTATGCGAAAGCTAGGTCGTATCGCGGTATCAGGAGTTGTCGCTATGACGGCGATCGCGGTTGCAGGTTGTACTCCCTCGGCCGAGGAATCCTCGGGCGGCGGGGAAATCGTGTGGGCGATTGGGGGTGCGCGATCGCAGCCCGGGGGTGCTAACCAACTCATCGCAGAGCTCTGGAACGAGAACAACCCCGACTCTCCCGTGCGGATCGAAGTGCTGCCCGAGGCCGCGGATGCTGCACGTGAGCAGCAGGCGCTCGTTCTGCAAGCTGAGGGGGCGGAATTCGATGTCCTCGGACTCGACGTCGTCTGGACAGGCGAGTACGTGGAGAACGGATGGATCCAAGACCTAAGCGATCTGCGAACGGACTTGGATGGGGCAATCCTTCCGGGCCCGATGGAATCATCATCTTGGGCAGGTGACCTTTGGGCAGTGCCGCTGAACACCAACACTGGCGTCCTGTACTACCGGACGGACCTCGTGGACGCCGCGCCCGAGACCTGGGAGGAGCTGTGCAGTGCCGCCGCCGGACTATCCGCACAGGGCATCGGCGGATTCGCGGGGCAGGGTGCCCGTTACGAGGGCTTTGTTGTCAACTGGCTCGAGATGTACTGGAGCGCAGGCGGCGACCTTTACAACGAGGACCAGACCGAATCTGTCTTCGACGTGGATGTTGCCACCGAGGTCACCGATTTCATGCGCGGTTCAGTCGCGGACGGGTGCTTCACCGCCGGATACAACACGTCGATGGAAGAGGAGTCCAGGATTGCTTTCCAGTCCGGCGACGCCTCCTTCATGCGTAACTGGCCTGGGCCGTACTCACTTATCGAGAACGACCCGGAAAGTCCTGCAAACGGCGTGACGGCGATCTCCGGTCTGCCTGGATTCGACGGAAACGCGGGGGTCTCGGCCATTGGCGGCTTCAACAACGCAGTGAGCGCGTTCTCAGAGAACGCAGAGGCTGCCAAAGACTTCGTGGTGTGGGCAGCAACGAGTCCGGAAGCGCAAAACATCCTCGTTGAGGCGGCAACACTCCCCGTGCTGGCCAGCATCTACGAGGAGGAAACGTCCGACACGATCCTGGGTCAGCTCGGTGAGGTGCTTACCACCGCCCGCGCGCGTCCAGCAGTTCCGGCCTGGAGCGCGATCAGCCTCGAAATTCAAGACACGATCTTCCGGGCTGTGAATGGCGAGATGGAATCCCGCGAAGCTGCCGAACAGCTCAGCGCCTACCTCGACACCACTGTCGCCGAGTAGACGGCCTCGAGAGAAGGCGATCATGCCCGCGATACATACGCCAACGCGTCGACGAATCAAGTCGTCCGCCTCGGAAGAGACCCCCATCAGGCGCACGGGAATCTCCGAGACCTGGCTGGCACGGATGTTCATTGCCCCATCCGTCGTTGTCATGGCGGGCGTGGTCGCCTTCCCAATCTTGTTTGCCCTCCTCACGAGCTTCGGCGCGTTCACGAGACGTCAGTTCGAGGGCTTCGCCGGCTTTGACAATTACCTGGAGGTCCTGTCTGACAACGCGACATGGGCGGCCTTGGGATTCACGGCGGTCTTCACCCTGACTTCCGTGAGCCTCGAGTTGCTGATCGGACTCGGATTCGCCCTGCTGATGAACCACGCTCGACGGGGACGAGGCCTTACCCGGGCGATCATCCTGGTCCCGTGGGTCATCCCCACGGTCATTGCCGGCCAGATGTGGACCTTCATGTTCAACATCACCCCCGGATTCATCAACAGCCTCTTCGGTCTCGGTGACTTCAACTGGCTGGGGACGAGTGGGTGGGCCGCGGCCACCATCGTGGCCGCCGACGTATGGAAGACCGCACCGTTCGTCGCTCTACTCCTACTCGCAGGCCTGCAGACGATCCCGGAGGAGCTATACGAAAGCGCCAAGATGGACGGCGCCGGAGCTGCACTTCGCTTCCGGTACGTCACGCTTCCTCTTCTGAAGCCTGCGATTCTTGTCGCTCTGCTCTTCCGCACCGTTGACGCAGTACGCGTGTACGACCTGCCGCAGGTCATGACTGGTGGTGCCTTCGGAACAGAGTCTCTGTCGATGCTCGTGCGACAGTACATCGTCCAAACGCCGGACCCAGGTGTCGGCTCGGCGCTATCCACGCTCACCTTCATGTTGGTTCTCGCGATCGGCGTGGTATTCGTTACGCAGATCGGGCGATCACTGGTCCCCGGGGGGGAGAAATCGAAATGACGACAGTGAGTCTTTCGCGATCGGGTCGCTCGAACGGCGCGAGGGAAGCCCTTCGTTCGGCATTGCTTCTATTGGTGCTGATCTGGTGCCTTGCCCCGTTCTTCTGGTTGGCGATGACTAGTCTCAAGGAGGGTGATCCCGCGCTCAACGACCCAAACTTGTTCCAAGGACCGTTCGGGTTCGACAACTACATCGCCGTGTTCTCGCAGGGGTTCACCTATAACCTGCGGAACTCATTCGTCGTCGCCTCCATGACGACCCTGATTTCGACCGTGATAGGGGTCTTGGCGGCCTATGCGTTGGCCCGCCTGCCTGTAAAGCACAAGGTGGGACTGATGTCTGCGGTTCTCGCGGCTTCCTTGTTTCCGCCCGTTGCGTTGGTGCCGCCGCTGTACGAAGTGTGGCGAGCGATCGGCCTCCTTAATACGTGGGAAGGCTTGTACATTTCGTACATCTCGTTCTCCCTCCCGCTCACCATCTTTCTCCTTTTGACCTTCTTCGCGGCGATACCGACTGAGCTCGAAGAAGCCGCGAAGACTGACGGTGCGACACCCCTTCAGGCGTTCTGGCACGTCGTGCTTCCGTTGGCGACGCCGGGGATTGTCTCCGCCGCGATCATCACATTCGTCACGTCTTGGAACGAGTTCCTTCTTGCGAGCACGTTCGCTCCACGAAACCCCGAAGTCGCGCAGACCGTGCCGGTCGCAATCGCCGCTTTCACCGGTGCTATTGAGTTCCAACGTCCAATTGGGACGATCACGGCCGCGTCAGTGATCGTCACGATCCCCATGGTCATCTTTGCCTTGCTGCTCCAAAGAAGGATCGTTGCCGGACTTACGGCCGGGGCGGTGAAAGGTTGAGCGTTGGCCCCCGCGATGGGGTGGGGTTGCGTCACAGCATCGACCTGCGAATCTTTCCGACGATCGACGGGGTTGGAAGCGCTGTCGCGGACGAGATTCAAGAACTGATTCAAGTGCGGGACAATGTGGTGCTGGGCCTTGCTACTGGCTCAAGCCCCCTTGCCACCTATCGCGAGTTGCGGCGGCGGTTCACGGACGGCACGGTGTCACTGGAGAGGGCTCGGGGTTTTCTCCTCGACGAGTACGTCGGGCTTCCGCGAGGCCACCGAGAAACGTATCGCGCGGTAATAGAGCGTGAGCTTGGGAATCGCGTTGGTTTCGGCGTCAACGCGATCGCCGGGCCAGACGTCTGGGCTCCTGACCTCGCGGACGCTTGCGAGCGATACGAAGAGCAAATCGCGACCGCGGGGGGGATCGACCTTCAGATTCTCGGCATTGGGTCAAACGGACACATCGGGTTCAACGAGCCGGGATCGGACTTTGCCTCGCGCACACGCGTTTCGCGTCTCACAGACCAGACGCGAGCCGATAACGCGCGCTTCTTCGGAGACGACATCGCTGCGGTCCCCACACACTGCGTCACTCAGGGACTCGGGACAATCGGCGAGGCGCGTCGAATCGTGCTCATCGCCACTGGGCACTCGAAGAGTCACGCTGTGGCTCGCCTGCTGACCGACCCTGCGACCCCCGACCTTCCTGCGTCGGCTCTCTTGAATCATCCCTCGGTGACCCTTTTCGCCGATGCAGCTGCTGTCGCAACTGTCGCGTTCTCCGCTTCGGGCGACCAGCGCGTCGGAAATAGAGCTTGAGGAAGATGCATGCGGGGTCAAGGGTGTCGCGAGGACCGCGTCAGCAGTTCGTTCATCCCCACTTCATGCGCGTGATCTCGGGCGCCCACACCAGCCAATCTCCGGATTTGAGACGATGAAGAGCCGCTTCCCGAGATCCCTGTACTCCGAGGGATCCGAGCCCGACCCTCGCTTCAGTCTCGCCAACGAGCGCACTTTCCTGGCGTGGGTGCGCACGTCCCTCGCGTTGATTGCGGCAGGGGTGGCTCTTGAGGCGCTTCAGGTGCCGATCTCACCGGAATTTAGGCTGACCTCGGCCCTCGTCTTTGTGGCGCTGGGGGTAGTGGCAGCCATCCAGGCGTGGGCAGGTTGGTGGCGGACGGAGCAGGCGATGCGCCGGAACGAGGCCCTCCCCGGGCTGAGCACCGGTCTCGGGATCAGCTTGGGTGTGCTGCTGGGGGTCGGGTTCATCGTACTTGGGGTCTTCTTGTGACCACACTCTCGGAAAGCCCCTTCGACGCTGGCCTTCAGCCTGAGCGCACGTTGCTGGCGTGGCGGTCACGCTTGCTGTTGCGGCTCGGCAGGCGCTGGCCCGTCTGCAGCTCGGAGCGCGTCTGCGGGTCGTACACAACGACCGACCAGAAGTCCGCGGCCGGTGCGTCGGCGGGAATGCGCAGCCGGTACGTCTTGGCTCCGTCGAACGGATCGTCGTTCGTGTCGACAGTGGCGAGCGCGTACTGAGACCCCTTCCCCACCATCTTCAACGCCATCGCGGGGGTGTTCACGGTGGCAAGGTAGAAGAATGTCGTCCGCGCGTCGAGGAATCGACCGTCCTCGCCACCGTTGCGGAGGAACCGGTAGTCGCCGCCGGGGAACGGATTGACCCATCGGCGGTCGTCGTAGATGTAGAAGTCCGACTCCCGCGAGCGGAACCCCATCGCCCTGGCCGTGCCGTTGCCGACGGCGGCGGCATCGGTCAGAATCCGCCGCATCCGCTCATCGGGCGCGAAGGAGCGCCCCTTGGTGATGCCGACCGCGGCCAACAGCCCGCGCGTCTCGGGATCGATGAGCTCGACGGGCTCTTTCGCGATGACGTCAGCGACCTCGTCGAAGAACGTCACGTCATTGGCATGCACCGTGTTCACGACCTCACCCGAGATCGACGTCCACTCCATCCGCGGCGGATCCGCACGCGTGGAGAACGGATACACCTTCACGCCGGCCTCGAACAGCTGCACAGCCGCATCCGGCTTGCCGTCAACGAGGAATCCGCGCAAGATCACCAGATTGACCGCGCTCGGAGACTCGGCGACGAACCACCCCTCGGGTCGTTCACCGTCATAGCCCGGGGGAACGATCAGGTACGTTCCTCCCGCCCCACGGTCGGGGCCGGGCGCGCCGAGGTCGACGACGAAGCGGAACCAGGCGTCGTCCACCGTGCCGGGACCGCACCCCGGTGGCACCTCGATCACGGTCGGTCCGTCACGCTCGATGTCAAGCATCACCAGCGCGTACACCGTGTCGGTGTTGCCGGTGAGGAACAGAGGGTGGGAATCCAGCATCCGATCGGTGATCGCGCCGCGGTGGCAGCCTTCGCCCGCCACTGAGGTCACACCGCGACGCAGTGCTTCGAGGGACGCCGCGGGTATGCAGTTCAGGAACACCTCCACGCCCCGCAGGAAGTCGAGGTGGTCGAAGAGTCTTGCTGTTGTCTCGGGTGTCGGCACCCCGTCGGCGAAGTCGAGGTCGCCGATGCGGGTCGAGACGCGGTCGGCCGTGGCGATCTGAGCCGGAATGGGTGTGTTGTACCCGGTCCTGATGGTGTCGCTCATGGTTCTCGCTCGATCCCTGTTCTCTCGATCCCTGTTCTCTCGATCCCTGTTCTCTCGATCCGCCCGCCGAGGCATAGGCGGTGGTTCAGCGGCGATTGCGCCGGTTCTGGCGACGGTCCTGACGGCGATCCACGCCGTTCGAGACGACTTTCGCCGTCCCGACGACCGCGGCGGTGCGCGCCACCGGCCGACCGATCATTCCGATGCGGCCCACTCGTCCGATTCCGATAGGCATCGTCAGGCTCCTTCGTTGGTCATGGATGCGTTGGTCATGGATGCAATGAGCGCCTGCGTCGGGATGCGTCCCGACGCGACCAGCTGTGCGCCGGCGCGGCGCACCGCGAGGGCGAACGGCGCGGCCCAGGTGTTCTCCCACACCAGGACGGCGGCGGCACTGCCGGGCTCCATCGCCGCGGCGATGTCGATCAGATCCTGCTCGGCGAGCACCTCGGCGAGCGTCGCCTCGATCTGCGCCAGCTCGCCGACGTCGTCGATGTCGTCGAACTCATCGACGTCGATGGAACCGTCTTCGTCCTTGTGGACGACCATCAGGTCGAGCACGCGGATGGTGTTGCTCTCGGCCAGGGCCACCAGCTCGGCGGCGGCGTCGCCGGTCAGGCGGGTCTGCCCGGCTGGGAACTCCACCACGAGGTAGTCGATCGGACCGAGTTCGTCGTCGGGCCGGTTGTCGATGTCTGTCATGTCTGCTCCGTTCAGGTATCGGGTGTCTCGGGTGCCTCGGGCGTCACGTGGTTCGTGCGCGCAGTTCGCGACCGTGGACGGTGAGTGCGTAGATCACGAAGACGTCGAGGATCAGCACGGTGATCGACAGCCACGGTTGCGCGGCCATCAGTGTGAGTTGCCCGATCGCGTTGAGGCTCACGAGGATGATCGCGACCACCCGCGCCCACGTGGCGCCGGCCAGCAGCGCGAAACCGGCGAGGATCAGTAACAGCCCGGAGATCAGGTGCCACCACCCCCAGCCCTGCACGTCGATCGCGAACAGGCCGGAATCTGCGAGGAAGTACGCGGTGTCGGGCCCGATCAGGGCTTGAAGTCCGTGCAGCGCGTCGAGGAATCCGGCGATCAGCAGGATGGTCGCGGCGAAGACGCCCCAACCGACCCAGCCGGTTACCGCGGTGTCGTTGTTGCTCATGCGTGTTCCCTTTCGGTGCGGCTCGCGTCCGCTGTCAGGCGGCGAGGGCTGTGGCTTTCAGGTGGCGAGGGCTCTGGCTTTCAGGCGGCGAGGGCCTTGGCTTTGAGCGCCACGAACTCGTCCTGCGTGATCGCACCGGCTGCCAGCAGTCCGTGCGCACGCTCGATCTCGGCAGCGGGTGACGAGGTCGATGTGCCGGCGACGCTGCGGATGTAGTCGGCGTTCGCCTGCGCGGTCTCCTCCACGTCGCGCGCTTGACGCCCCGCCATCGACCGTCCGCGGGCGATGAGGTAGATGATCGCCCCGAGGAACGGCAGCACGATGAGCAGGATGACCCATAGCGCCTTGGCCCACCCGTTGAGGGTGTGGTCGCGGAAGATGTCGATGAAGACCCAGACGAAGATCCAGATGCAGATCATCACGAAGTAGATCCACAGCATCCAAAGCAAGAAGTCGACGAAGCCCATGAGAGTCCCCATTCTCAGTTGATGCCAGCCACTGTGCCGACGATCGTCACGCTAGTGACGGCGCTAAGGAGCGACATCATCTGAATCTTGTGAAACAGCGTGGTGTCGAGGTCCAGCGGGTTTCGCCCGCCGATCGCAGCGCACTCGGGACGCGTCGGTACCGCCGACTCGGTGAAGGAGCCCCACGCGTTGTGTAACGTGTGTTTCACAAGGGGGCCCAGTCATGGCGGATGCTGTACAGGACACTGGTGTCGATCCGGTCAGCACACTGATCAGACACTCTCTCGATGCGCTCAGTTCCGGCGAGCGCAAGGTCGGAAGGGCCATCCTCGCCAACTATCCGATCGCTGGCCTTGGCACGGTGGCCGAGCTCGCTCAGCGCGCCAGCGTGAGCCCGCCCACAGTGGTGCGCTTCGTCACACGGCTGGGGTTCAGCGGCTTCCCAGCTTTCCAGAAGCGGCTGGTCCGGGAAGTGCAGGAGCGCCTCGGCTCACCCCTAGAACAATATGATCGCGCCGACCTCAACTCCGACGACGGTGAGCTCGCCCGAGCCTCGCGGGTGTTCTCGGGGAGCATCGCCGCGACGATCGCCGATCTGCCCGAGAGCGAGTTCGACCGCGTCGTCGCGCTGCTCTCCGACCCGCGGCGTCGGGTGCGCCTCATCGGCGGGCGCTTCAGCCATCTGCTCGCCGACTATCTGGGCGCGCACCTGACCCTGTTGCGTCCTGGAGCGCAGACGATCGGAGCCGACGGGTTCACCCGTCTCACCGCCGTCACCGACACGCGCCGCGATGATGTGCTCGTCGTGTTCGACTACCGGCGCTACGATCCCGAGATCGTGCGGTTCGCCCGTCGTTGCGCCGAGCGCGGCGCCGACGTGGTGCTGTTCACGGACCGCTGGCTCTCTCCGGCCGCCGACGTCGCGTGCGCTGTGCTTCCAGCCGGTGTCGAGGCCCCCTCGCCTTTTGACTCACTCGTGCCGGCATTGGCGGTAGTCGAGACCGTGATCGCGGGTGTCACCGACCGCCTCGGGGAAGACGGCCGGCGACGGCTGGAGACGATGGAAGACCTGCGGAGTGGCACCACGGATCACCCCGTGTGACGACGGTCACCAGCCCTGATAGGGCGCGATCTCGTCGTCGGAGACGACGCCCTGCGCTGCATCGTCGATCGCCGTCGTGAGGATCGCGACGGCCCTCTCGATCGAGTCGGCAGAGATGCTGAGCGGCGGTGTCAGTTCGATCACGTTGCCACGCACCGGGTAGGCGACCACGCCCAGTTGCCAGGCACGGTAGACGGTCTTGGCAGTGAAAGCATCGCTGTCGGCACGGTCGCCGCTCACGAGCTCGACCCCCACCGAGAGTCCCCATCCGCGCACGTTATCGATGAGCCCCGCACCCGGGCGACGACTGCGCGCGTAGTCCGAGAGGAGAGCGGCCAGCTGAGCCCCGCGCTGGGCTGCATTCGCCGTCGCCTCACCTTCGCGCACAAGCCGCAGCACGGCTCGCCCGGCGGCGCACGAGATCGGATTGCCGGTCGTCGTCATCAACGCCGAGGCGACCGGATGATCGAGGACGTCAGCGGGGCCGATCGTCGCCGAAAGGGGCAGGCCGCCGCCCAGTGCCTTTCCGAGGGTGACCACGTCGGGAACGACCCCATCGTGCTCGAACGCGTGCGTACGGCCGGTGCGCCCGAGCCCCACCTTCACCTCGTCGACGACCAGCAGCGTGCCATGGCGATCGCACAGCGCCCGGAGGCCGGCGAGAAATCCCTTCGGCGGCACGATGAGACCCCCGTCGGACTGCAGCGGCTCGACGATGACGGCGGCCGTCTCCCCGCGCGCGAGCTCCCGATCCGAGCGGTCGAGCACGTCGCCGAGAACGGTAGACGGATCCCCCGTGTGCGGTCGATGCGGATCCGGGTAGGGCAGGAACGTCACCGCCGCATCCGCGGCGACCCCCGCCGATACGTGCACCCCCGAGACGCGCTGAGCGGTCCCGAGCCCGCCGTGATACCCGTTCTCGAACGCGAGGATGCGCGGCCGCCCCGTGGCTGCTCGGCATCCGCGGATGGCGACGTCGTTCGCATCCGTGCCCGCGTGCCCGAGATAGACCCGCCGGTCGGCCGCACCGAGCCTGCTCGGTATGAGGTCCAGCAGCTCCTCGGCGAGCGCGACGGCGTCGGGATGTGAGCCGGAGAGAACCGAGGAACCGGGTGGGGCGATCGCGGCGTGGGCAATGGCGGCGGCGATGCTCGCCTCGCCATGACCGAAACCGGATGCCGTCCAGCTCGCGCTGAGGTCGATCAGCTCCCGCCCTCCCGGCTCGACGAGCACCGATCCACGGCCCGCCTCAGCCACCAGCGGGAAGAACCGCAGGCGCTGGACTCCTGCGATCACCGATTCATCGCGGGCGGCCAGCCGCGCAGCATCCGTTGTGCTCACCCCAGCACCCCCTGGTCGCCGCGGTGGTGCTCGATGCCGAGCACGCGCTCGGCTGCGGCGAGATAGCCGGCCATCAGAGCGCGCGCGACCAGGTCGACCGCGTCGTCGTCGGGCAGGAAGCGGGGGTGGTGAAGCGCGGGCTGCGGGTCGCGCCCGGCTGTCTCGACACCGACGAACAGCATGAGCGACGGCACCGCGTCACAGAAGTACGAGAAGTCGTCCGCGCCGAGGGAACGCAACGGCTCGGCTCCGTCGACGCCAAGCAGCGCCAGCCAGTCATCTGTGCCCGACGCGAGCGAGACGTCGTTGATCAGGGCGGGCTCGCCATCGATCCGAGTCACCTGCGCGGTGGTCCCGTAGGCCTGCGCCGTACGCTCCGCCATCTCGCGGACGGCTTCGAACAGCGTGACGCGGTCCTCCGGGTCGGTCGTGCGCATCGTCGCGAAGATGCGCGCCTCTGCGGGCAGCACGTTCGCCGCTCCCTCTCCCGCGGTGAGTGTTCCGATGCTGATCAGCGCCGGGCGCAGCGGGCTGACGCTGCGCCGCACCACTTCGGGGATGCCAATCGCGATGTGGGCGACGGCGGCGACCACGTCGTTGGCGTCGTGCGGGTATGCCCCGTGTCCGCCACGTCCGCTGACGAGGATCTCGATCTCGTCGGCTGCGGCGTTGATGAAGCCGCCTCCCGAGGCGACCGCGCCGCGACGGACCCCGGGGTGCACATGCGCACCGATGACGTGCGCGATCCCGAACCGGTCGATGACACCCGCCTCGACCATCTCCAACGCACCCGAGGGGTAGCTCTCCTCACGGGGCTGAAGCAGACCGACCAGCCCCAGGGGCAGCTCGACCCGCGCGGCGGCGCGCAGCAGCGCCACGACCGCCGCCTGGTGGACGTCGTGACCGCAGGCGTGCATGGCACCATCGGATGCTGCGAACGGCGCCCCGGTCTGCTCGGTCACCGGCAGCGCGTCGAGTTCCGCCCGCACCGCGATGCTCGGGCCATCGACAGGCCCGACGCGGCCCACCGCGCCGGCATCCGCGATCTCCTCGAACGGGATGCTGGTGTCGAGTGCCGCGAGCAGACGTGCCCGCGCGGGGTGCTCCTGTCCTGAGACGCACGGTGCCGCATGCAGTTCTCGGCGCAATTCCCGCGCGGCCGGGAGTTCCTCATCGAGAGCGTCGCCCCAGCGCGTCGCCAACTCGCTCAGGGGCGTACGGTTCGGGCTCACGGACCCTCCGCCCCGACCAGACCGGTCTCGACCGCGAACAGGCGATCATCGAGCCGGTAAGCGCGCCGAGCGTTTCGCCAGGCGACGAGCTCGGTGATCCGCGCGCACTCACCGGCCGGCCACTGGTCGCGCTCGACGAACACGTCGAGCGCGCGCTGCAGGCCCCGACGGAACAGCAGAGCCCCGAGGTAGTACAGCTCGGCGACACCGAAGGCGTCGGATGAGAACAGGATCTTGTGGAACGGCGCGAGCTCGAGCGTCTCGGCGATGATCTCGTCGGACCGGGATCCGGTGTAGTTGATCGCCAACCCGACGTCGAAGTAGACATGCGGGAACACCTGGGCCAGGTACCCGGCCTCACGGTGGAACGGGTAGCAGTGCAGCAGCATCACCCGCGCACCGGTCGGGCGGGTGAGGCGGAGGAACTCGGTCAGCAGCAGCGGATCGCAGCGGTGCAAGTCGACGTCGGCATCGCCGTAGCCGATGTGGAACTGAATCGCGCATGCCCTGTCGACCGCGGCCCACAGCAGGTGCCGGATGATCACCGGGTCATCCAGGCGGACGACGTCACCCGTCGTGTCGATCCAGCGGGCCAGCGCCTCATCCACCTCCTCGGAGGACGGACGCTCCGGGGCGAAGTCGAGACCAATGCGGTACGCGGCGATCGACTTCACACCGATCGCCGACCGCAGCCGTTCATCGAGAACGCCGTCATAGGCCTCTCGGAAGCCGGCGGCGTCACAGCCGGCGATCACCAGCTCCTCCGCGAGACGCTCCAGACGCACAACCTCGAAGGCGCGTGCGCCCGCAGCATCCGCCATCTCCGTCGGATCGAGGATCTCGTCGGCACGATGCCCGATCTCGATGAAGTAGTCGCTGATGCCGGTGGCCCGCAGCAACCGGCGGCTCACCTCATCGCCGCCGAGCTCGCGTCGCCGCGCCAGGTACGCCTCGGCCGACACGAACGGGTCCAGCCCGAGCACGGGTGCGCAGTGGCGACGGATGGCGAAGCCCACCTGCGTGTCGAAGTGGGTCGTCCCCTCCGGGGCGCCCCAATCCGACTCGGTGATCAACGACTCGAATGCGGAGTCGTCGAGATTGTGCAGGGTGACGCCGTGGCAGTGGTGGTCCAGGAGCGGCACGGTGGCGGGCGTGTTCTCAGTAGACACGGGTGTACACCTCGCACTGTTCGGCGAGCGAGCGTGCCTGCACCGAGGCGAACTCATCGCGTTTGATCGCATCGAAGGTGGCGAGGAACGCCGGCGAGAACCATCCGGACACGACCTCGTCGGCCCGCAACATCTCGAGCGCCTGTTCAAGGTCGCGGGGCAGTTTCGCGAGGTGCGCGTGACGTCCGTCGAGATCCAGCTCGCCCTCGACGACCTCGGGCGCTTCAAGTCCTTCGCGCAGTCCCTGCATGCCGGCGCGCAGGATCATGCCGAGCAGGATCCACGGGTTCGCCCCGATGTCGCCGCCCCGGAACTCGAAGTGCAGCTGACGGCTGGGGTCCTTGCCGTCGATCTCGTTGGTCGGGCAGATGCGCAGCAGCGCCTCGCGGTTCTGCAGGCCCAGGAACGCGCGTGCCGTCGACCAGTGGTGCGGTGCAAGTCGCAAGTAGCTGGTCGCGAGCGGCGCGAACAGCGCTGCCATCGCGGGGCCGTACTTGATGATCCCGGCGGCGAAGCTGCCGGCGAGCTCCGAGAGCCGGCCCGGGCGCGACGGGTCGTAGACGAGCGTGTTGCCGTCGGCGTCGTCCAGGCCGAAGTGCACGTGTACGCCGTTGCCGCTCTCGCCGGGGGCGACGACCGGGGCGAACGATGCTTCGCGCCCGTGCGCCTCGAACAGGTCGTACACGATGTCGCGCACGAGGATCGCGCGATCGGCCGCACCCACAGGGTCGGTCGGCGCGACCGTGATCTCGTACTGGTGGCGACCGTACTCGGGAAGCCAGGTCTCGGGCTCCAGTCCGGCGCGGTGCAGCACTGACATGAGCTCGGATCCGAGTGGCTCTGCACGGCGGAAGGCCTGCAACGAGAACGGATGGTGGTCGCCGGACGCACTGACGTCCATGAACTCGTGCTCGAACGAGCACCGGGTCGTGATGCCGAAAACCTCGCGCAGCTCGTCGACCGTGTCGCGTAGGAACGTCCGAGGGCAGCTCTCCCACGGCGAGCCGTCGGTGTTCACCAGATCGGCGAAGACGACGTTCAGCGCCGGACGCCCCGGGATGCCATCGACGCGCGCGTGCGATGACTGATCGGGCTTCAGCCTCAAGTCGCCGCTGGATCCGTACGGGATGTCATCGACGATGTGCCCGAGCGATCCGATGCCCAGGTTCGCGGGGACCCAGCCCAGAGACGTGCGCTCGTCGAAGTCCGCGAGCCGCATGGAACGGCCCTTGGTACGGGCGGCGATATCGGTGGTCGCGATGAAGATGAGTTCATCGCTCTGGGGTGTGGTGTGCATGTCTTCCGTTCGGCTGGGGACGTCGGCAGGGCTGCGAGGGGGTGCGGCCATCAGTCCAGATCCTCGGTGCTGATGCGCGAGCCGATGCGGGCCGCGAGCGACGGGCGCACCAGCACGATGATGAGACCGATCACGCACCATGCTCCCGCGATCCACGGGAAGTACGAGTACGGCGCCACCTGACCCGAGATCTGGATGAAGTACACGTAGGCGAGGAAGCCGATTCCGAGCACGGGGATGACGACCTCCCACTTCGGGATCTTCGACCCCCGCGAGAAGGTGTGCTTGATGACGCCGACCGAGGTCATGCCGTAGGCGACGACCATGCAGAGCGTGGCGATGGTCGCGAACCAGTAGTAGACGTCCACCGAGCTCGCACCGAACAGGCCGAAGCCGACCGCGAGCACCACGGTGAACGCGATCACGGACACCGTCGCGTGCACGGGCACACCGGTCTTCGGGTTCGTCGCGGCGAACGGCCGCGGACCGAAGCCGTCGCGGGCGAGGGCGAACAGCAGTCGTGCTGCGGCGGCGGTCGAGCTGAGCAACGACGCGAAGGCGACAAGGAAGGCGAAGATGGCGATGAGCACGGCGAACCATTGCCCGATGTAGGTCGAGGCGAGCGTGGTCAGCGTCGACGACGCCCCGGCGAACGCCGCGATGCCCTCGGCATCCGTACCGAACCCGATGGTCTGCGCGAACATGACGAGCACGTAGATCGCTCCGGCCACGACCACGGCCAGCAGCAGCGCCTTCGGGACCACCCTCTTCGGGTTGCGGGTCTCCTCACCGAGCGAGGTACCCGACTCGAAGCCGGCCCACGAGAGGAATCCGAACACCGCGGCGGTCATCACCGCACTGATCGGCGCTTCGCCGGGCAGGAGCACCGAGAAGTCGACGCCCGTCGACACCGGCGCGGTGCCCGAGGCGACGCGGGCGATGATCACGACCGACAGCACGACCATCGCGGCGATGCCGACGAAGCCGATGCCGAGCAACGTGCGGGCCGTGACGGTCGATTCACGCAGGTTCAGGACGAGCACGAACACCGAGACGACGATCGGAACGAGCACCCACGCCCAAGCGGGCAGCGTGATGCCGAGCTCGGCCATCATGGCCTCGAAGAAGACCGCGCAGGCCCCGGCGATGCACACGGCGAAGAAGAGGTAGGTGCCCAGCAGAGCGAACCCGCCGAAGAACCCGGCACGCGGGCCGAGCGTGGAGCCGGCGAGCGCGTACACCGAACCGGCATGGGTGATGTAGCGGGTGAGGCGGATGAAGGCGTACGCCACGAGCATGGTGCCCGCAAACGACACCAGGAAGGTGAACGGCACGCCGGAGCCGACGAGGCCCGCTACGCCGATGCCGTTGAGCGACATCGCCATCACCGGGCCCATGAAGCCCACCGATATCGCCACCACCTCCCACAGGCGCAGGGTCTTTCGCGGAGAGGATGCGGCACGCGTTGCGCCGTCGTCCGGGGTCTTCGTCGTCGAAGTCATTTCGGGCCTTTCATCCGACGTCAGCTCTGACGCTCAGGGTGGCGAACCGGATCGCGCGGGAGGTCTCGATTCGCGCGGATTCTGAAACAGACATTACACAACTTGCCTTTCCAAGCCAACATCGTTCCGTTCATTCCAGACGGGTGCCGTCATCCTTCGTCATTTCCGCCCACGGAATACTGATCCGGTCCTAACGTTGTCTCCCATGGCGCGCACGGTGCGCGCGAAGACATGGAGATCCCAGTGAGCAGCACGACACGCGCCCAGAAAGCGCCCGATACCCGAAGCCCGGCCCGCAAGCTTCTGACATCGTTCGGGTTCCAGATCATCGCCGCGCTGATCCTCGGCATCGGCGTCGGACTCCTCGCCGTCGCCGGCGGAGCGAGTGCCGACAACGAGACGCCGCTGTTCGCGACGCTCGACACCATCGGCAGCACGTACGTCACCCTGCTGAAGGCCGCTGTCGTGCCGCTGATCTTCACCGCGATCGTCGCGAGCATCTCGAACCTGCGCCGCGTGCAGAACGCCGCACGCCTGGCTGGCCAGACGCTGCTCTGGTTCGCGATCACCGCCTTCATCTCGGTCGTCATCGGCATCGTGCTCGGCCTGGTCATCCAGCCGGGCGCCCGCGCCGGCGAAGGCCTCGAGACCGGCGACCCGTACACCGTCGGCACCTGGTGGAACTTCCTGCTCGGCCTGGTTCCGCAGAACTTCCTCGGCCTCACCGTCAGCAGCGGCCTCGACGCAGAGACCGGCGCCGTGGCATCCACCGTCGGCTTCAACATCCTGCAGGTCATCGTGGTCGCCGCCGTCGTCGGCATCGCGGCGCTCAAGGCCGGCAAGAAGGCCGAGCCGTTCCTGGTGTTCACCGAGTCGCTGCTGAAGGTCATCCAGCGGGTGCTGTGGTGGATCATCCGCATCGCACCGATCGGCACGTTCGGCCTCATCGGCGCCGCCGTCGTCAAGTACGGCTGGGACAAGCTCACCTCACTCGCGTGGTTCGCCGGCGCCGTCTACATCGGCCTCGCACTGGTCGTCTTCGTCGTCTACCCGGTGATCGTCCGCGCGAACGGCCTCTCGATCAAGCAGTACTTCTCCGGTGTGTGGCCCGCCGTGCAGCTCGGCTTCGTCAGCCGTTCGTCGATCGGCACGCTGCCCCTGACCGAGCGCGTCACCGAGCGCAACCTGGGCGTGCCCCGCAGCTACGCCTCGTTCGCCGTGCCGCTCGGCGCGACGACCAAGATGGACGGCTGCGCCGCCATCTACCCCGCCATCGCCGCGATCTTCGTCGCGCAGTTCTTCGGCATCGAACTGACCCTGGTGCAGTACATCCTGATCGCCGTCGTCTCGGTGTTCGGCTCGGCCGCCACGGCCGGCACCACCGGCGCGACCGTGATGCTCACACTCACCCTGTCGACGCTCGGTCTGCCGCTCGAGGGCGTCGGCCTGCTGCTGGCCATCGACCCGATCCTCGACATGGGCCGCACCGCGACCAACGTCGCCGGCCAGGCGCTGGTGCCCACCATCGTCGCCAAGCGCGAGGGCATCCTCGACGAGGAGCTCTACAACGCTCCCCGCAACGGCCTCCCGTTCGCCGAGGATCTCGACGACGACGAGACGGGATCGGATGCCGGTGAGCCGGACACCAAGAAGGAGCCCGTGACGGCGGGCTGAGCCCGTCCCCTCTCATCCCAGCCCCTGCTGGCCGACGCCGCCCCTGCTGATTCACGCGAATCAGCAGGGGCGGCGTCGTTGAACCGGGGCGGGGATGCGCCGCGCTGGGCTTCCGCGCAGAGCGAGCGTCACCGCTCGTCATCGAGCGTGCGGCGCAGCTGCCTGTTCTCGTCCTTCAGCTCACTGTTCTCGTCCTCAAGATCCAGCACCTTGCCGATGCCCATCAGATTCACCCCGGCATCACGCAGCGCGGCGACTCGGCGCAGCCGCTGAATGTCATCCTCGCTGTACCGACGAGTGCCTCCGTCGCTGCGGAACGGGGCGAGCAGTCCCCGCCGCTCATACAGCCGCAGTGTCGGCTCGGGAACCTCCGCCAGCTCGGCGGCGATCGCGATGCCGTACAGCGGAGTGGAGCCGTCGCGCTCTGCCATCTGATCTCCGTTCCAGGGGTTGAGATCTGAATCGTCAGGAGCTATAAATATACATCACCGGATGCAGATAACCTGCATCCGCCAATAGACGTCGAGGCGTCGAGCCTCGACGCTGACAGCGAAAGGAGAACACCATGACAATGACCCTCGACCCGATCAGCCAGTTGGATCGCCTCGTCGCGAGCGTGCTGGACTCCGCGCCGGCACCGCGCGTGATGCCGGTCGATCTGTACCGAGACGGTGACCGCTACGTTCTGCACGCCGACATCCCCGGGGCCGACCCCGGTTCGATCGATGTCGACATCGACGGAACACAGCTGTCGATCCGCGCTCAGCGCACCGGCGGCCAGGGCGACGGGCTCCGCTGGATCGCCCGCGAACGCGGCACGGGCAGCTACTTCCGTCAGTTCACGCTGGGAGACGGCGTCGACCGCGACGGCATCAGCGCGTCGTATGACAGCGGCGTGCTCTCGGTGATCATTCCGGTCAGTGAACGCGCCAAGCCGCGCAAGATCGCCGTTGAATCGGTCGACCGACGCGAGGCGATCGGGGCCTGACTGTCGCGGGGAGCGCCCGGTCCAGGGCGCTCCCCGCGCTCAAGATCCGCATAACAACAATCCACACGATCATCACGGGAGAAGACATGTCACTCTCACCTTCAATCGAGCGCTTCCTGGCACAGATGGAGTACCCCGCCGCCAAGGACGACCTGCTGCGCGAAGCCACGCGCGACGGGCTGAATCCGCGCGACGTCGAGATCCTCCGCGCGCTGCGCGACGGCAGCTACAGCGCCCGCCGCGAAGTGCTCGCGGCACTCCGCCGCGCCGAAGACCTCGTCGCCGCCTGAGCCTGCCGCCCGAACCAGCCAGTGCAGGACTGGCCCGGAGTCGGATGCCAAGGGCCTCCGCCTGCAGGCGAGGCGAGCCTCTCAGCCGTGCGCGATCCTCGTGTCGAGGGCCAGCTCCTCAGCGTCCATCGCCGTGATCAGCTCGTGCATCACCTCTTCGCTGAGGTTGCCGGCATCCCGCTCGTCCAGCAGCACCTGCCGGCGCACGGCCAACCACCCGCGCGACATCTCCGCGAGCTCGTCATGCGTGGGCCGGTCGTCCAGCTGCGCGCTGTCAGCGTCCGACTCCACCCGAACCAGCCGCTTCGCGAACGCATCGAACGCGGGAAGACGCTCCTCACCGTGCCTGTCCGCCCACTCGCGACGCATGTCGCGCAGATACGACTTGCCCACCTCGCGGCTGCGCTGCCGCACCGCGGCGAGCTCGCGGGCATCCCGCTGCGCCTCGGCGTCGTCGACCACCCCGAGCGCACGGATCAGCCAGGGCAGGGTCAGACCCTGCAGCAGCAGCGTGCCCACGGTCACGATGAACGCCACCACGACGATCGCATGCTCGGCCGACTCATCCAATCCCGCCAGGTCGGCGGCGGCGAGCGCGGTCGCCAGCGTCACCACACCCCGCATCCCCGCCCACGACACCACGGCGTTGTCACGCCACGACAGCTTCGTGTCGGCGAGCTGCGCGCGCACCTGCTCGACCCTCATCACGTGTCGACGGCGCCGATCGTCCGAAAGATGACTGACCCGTTCGTCGAGCTGCTCCCACTTGTGCACGCGGCGACGCTGCCACCATTGCCCCCACGCATGCGCCGGATACACGAACAGCGGACGCACCACCAACACGACGAGCAGCACCACGAGCGCGAGCCCGATTACCGGCCCGACATCGCCGTCCTGCAGGTCGCCGATCACGCGCGGCAGCTGCAGCCCGATGTAGGCGAATACGAACGACTCGAGCAGGAAATCGGCCGATAGCCACAGCGGAGCCTCCTGCTGACGCGTCGTGTAGCTGGTGCGCGGAGCGTTGAACCCCACGAACAGCCCCATGGCCACCACAGCCAGCACGCCCGAACCCAGCAGCTGCTCGGCGATGCCGTACGCGCCGAACGGCGCGAGCAGACCGAACGTGCCGTTCACCACGGGATCGCTGACCCGCATGCGCAACTGGTGCAGCCCGACCCCGAACACGACTCCGACGAGGACACCCACGACCACCGCCACCACGAACTGCCAGATCGTCTCGCCCAGGTTGAACGCCGCCGCCCCGGCGACGATCGCGGCGAACACGCGGAACATCGTCAGTGACGTGGCGTCGTTGATCAGGCTCTCACCCGACAGCACCGTCATCACGCGCCGCGGCAGCCCGAGCCTGCGACCGATCGCCGCCGCCGAAACGGCGTCCGGCGGTGCGACTATCGCCCCCAGCAGCAGTGCTCCCGGCAGGGTGAGCGAGGGCATCAGCCACCACGCGATCAGCCCCACAACGACGGCCGTGACGACGACCAGTCCGATTCCCAGCCGACGGATCTGCGGCAGGCTGCGCGTGAAGCTCACGAACGACACGTCGAGCGCCGCCGAGTACAGCAGCGGCGGCAGCACGATGTTCAGCAGCACATGTCCGTCGATCGAGATGGTCGGCACGAACGGAAGGAAGGATGCTGCGAGCGCGACGACCGTGACCAGCAGCGGCGCCGGCCATCCCCTCCAGCGTGCGATGGCCGCGACGGCGACCGCTCCGACCAGGACGAAGAAGATGCCAGCATCCATCTCGAAAGCGTAACGGCTGCGTCGTCTCATCGCTCCTGTGACATCAGCGCGATCACCTCGTCATCGCTCGTCTGCCGGAAGTCGACGTAGTGCATCCCGACGGCCATGAACTCGTCCGGCGCGCTCAGGCAGACCACCTCGTCAGCATCCGGCAGCTGTGCGATCACCTCCGGCGCCGCGACCGGCACCGCCACGACGACCCGCGCCGCGTCACGCGCGCGGGCGATCGCGCACGCCGCGCGCACCGTGGCGCCGGTGGCGATGCCGTCGTCGACGATGATCGCCGTGCGCCCGGCGAGCGGGACCGGCACACGGTCGCCCCGGAACAGCGTGGCGCAGCGCTGCACCTCGGCGCGCTGTCCGTCCTCCCGCATCGCGAGGTCGGCGCGGGAGACTCCGGATGCCCGGATCACCTCATCATTGCGAACGACGGCCCCCTCCTCGCCGACGGCGGCCATCGCGAGCTCGGGATGCCAGGGAACCCCGACCTTCCGCACGATGAGCACGTCCAGCGGGGCGCCGAGCGCGGCGGCGACCTCCGCCGCGACGGGCACACCACCGCGCGGGAGGCCCAGCACGACGGCATCCGACCACTCCCGTCCGGCGAGCCGCTCGGCGAGACGGCGTCCGGCATCCACTCTGTTCTCGAAACTGCGCATGCCATCGGACTACGCCCCCTGCCGCACCGGGTCAACCCCGTGGCGCGGAATGCCGACGGGATGTGTGAGGTTGGAGGGGATGATGACTACTCCCGCGCTCTCCGTCCTCGATCTCGTCCCCGTCCGCCGGCTCTCCGACGGCACCGGCCAGACCAGCGCCCAGGCCGTGGCCTCGTCGATGGCTCTCGCGCAGCGCGCCGACGAACTCGGCTTCCGCCGCTACTGGTTCGCCGAGCACCACAACATGCCGGCTGTGGCATCCACCTCTCCCCCGGTGCTGATCGCCGCCGCGGCCGCGTGCACGTCGCGGATCCGAGTCGGCTCGGGTGGCGTCATGCTGCCGAACCATGCGCCGCTCATCGTCGCCGAGCAGTTCGCCGCACTCGAGGCTCTGGCGCCCGGCCGCGTCGATCTGGGCATCGGCCGCGCCCCCGGCAGCGACCCCGTCATCACACAGCTGCTGCGGCAGTCCGGCACGGCGGGCGACGTCGAGCGCTTCCCCTCGCACGTGCAGGACATCGCGCTCATGCTGCAGCCGGACGGCGCGACGCTGCAGTTCACCAGCGGCGGCGAGTACCGGGTGACGTCGACTCCCGCCGCCGTCGGCACGCCGCAGATCTGGCTGCTCGGCTCGAGCGACTACTCGGCACAGCTCGCCGCGTCTCTTGGTCTGCCGTACGTGTTCGCGAACCACTTCTCGGGCGTCGGTCTCGAGCGCGCTCTCGACCTGTATCGCACCGGATTCCAGCCGAGCGAGTCGCTTTCGGCTCCGCTGACGTTCCTGACCGCGAACGTGGTGGCGGCTCCGACGGCATCCGAGGCGGCCGAGCGCGCGCTGCCACAGTTGCGAATGATGGTGCGGCTGCGTCAGGGCAAGCCGCTGACCGCGCTCGAGACCGTCGAAGAGGCGACCGCGGGACTCGCCGCAGCGCCCGCCGATGAGGTCGCGCTCGTCGACGCGATGCGCGAGCGCTGGTTCGTCGGGGATGCCGAGTCCGTGGCATCCGACCTCACGTCCTTCGCCGCGCGCCACGACGTCGACGAGATCATGCTCTCACCGGTCGCCGGCGCATACGACGCCGAGCCCCTCGACGAGACCCGCGGCCGCGTGCAGACCCTCGAGCTGCTGGCCTGCTGACTGGCGACGCACCCCGTGGCGGGTCAATAGTGCAGCTTCCCGGGCGTCGGCGCATGCATTTCTGACCCCGCATCTCGATGTCGTTGTTGTCCACAGGTGGCAAGACGCGGCGAGCTTTCCACAGGCGCTGGGACCGCGGGCATCTCGCATGCGCACCGGCGGGAACCATGGGGCGATGCGTCACAGGATTGCTCTTCCCGCTTCTCTCGGCAGTCACTTCACCGTCGGACGGGCGCGCGATGCCGGCATTGGACGAGGCAGATCGGATGCCGCGGATCTCGCCCGCCCGTTCCACGGCGTCAGGTCGCTGGCCGCACCCGAGGCGATCGAGGCACGAGTGGCCAGTCTTGTTCCACGACTGAGTGCGCAT
This sequence comes from Microbacterium bandirmense, assembly GCF_037204185.1. Lineage (NCBI taxonomy): Bacteria > Bacillati > Actinomycetota > Actinomycetes > Micrococcales > Microbacteriaceae > Microbacterium > Microbacterium bandirmense. The sequence continues at coordinate 227,682 of NZ_JBBDGM010000007.1, forward strand.
CACCGCATCGGCGGCAGCACGGCGGCGCAGTTGTGGCGGCTCCCCGTGCCGGCAGAGCTGCTGGCCGACGAAGACCTCGTGGTCTACGCGCCGACAGGCAGCGTGCGTCCTCGCACGCGGGGCGTCAAGGGTCTGCGACTCGCCCGCGAACGTCTGACGACGCACGACCTGGACGGAGCAATGGTGCTGGATCCGGTCGCCACACTCTTCACGTGTGCCGCCCGACTCAGCGTCGCACAGGCCGTGATCCTCATCGACGCGATCGTCACCACCGCCGACAACTACCCCCGCCTGCGATGTGATCGCCCCTTCGTCACCCGCGAGGACATCGCCGATCGGCTGGTCGTCTGGGGGCGCTTCCCCGGCTGCGGCACGATCCGCGCGGCGCTCGCGCTCGCTCGCGATGGCGCCGAATCTCCGAAGGAGACCGAGACGCGCATGCTTCTCGTCGAACGCGGCCTGCCTGAGCCCGTCGTGCAGTACCAGGTCTACGACGGCTGGCGACAGATCGCACGTGTGGACCTCGCGTACCCGGATCTGAAAATCGCGATCGAGTACGAGGGCGACGGGCACCGCACGAGCAAGAAGCAATGGCGACGTGACATCCAGCGCCAACGCGATCTGGAGGACCGCGGCTGGATCGTCATCCGGCTGACGCAGCAGGATCTCACGGAGGCGGATGCTGTCATCGCCCGCATCCGCAATGCCATCGCCACTCGCCAACGACGCTGATTCCCTGTGCGGGGTCAATAACGCACGCGCACGCCCGATTTCCGATGCGCTTTTGACCCCGCAAGGCCAGAGGAAGCCGGGCTACGCCTCGGGCTCGCCGTGGATCAGGCCCCGCAGCCAGTCGCGAGCCTCGATGAAGACGCCGTCGGCGTAGCGCTCGGGATAGTGCACGATCTTGCGGTCTGCGCGTGGGTATGAGCCGAGGAAGACGACGCGGGGGCTGAACCGCCGGATGCCGAGCAGCGCGTCGGCCATCCGCTCGTCGTATGCGTGCCCGTCGGCATCCACCACGAAGCGGTACCGGCCGAGCGCATCGCCGATCGGCCGCGACTGCAGCAGCGACAGGTTGATGCCGCGGGTCGAGAACTGCTCGAGCATCTCGAGCAGCGCACCGGGACGGTCGACGGGCAGCTCGATGATCAGCGAGGTCTTGTCAGCGCCGGTCGGGTCGGCGGGGACGGCGGCCTTCGACACCAGCACGAACCGCGTCACCGCGTTGTCGTTGTTGCCGATCTGCTCGGCGAGGACCTCGACGTCGTGGTGCGCGACGATGCCGGGAGCCGCGATGGCGGCCTGCGCGGGAAGGGTTCCGTCGAGGATACCGATGGCGGATGCCACATTGCTGGCGGCCGGAACGTGAGCGTGCTTCGGCAGGTTCTCGCCGAGCCAGGTGTGGCACTGCGCGTACGCGACGGGATGAGCGGCGACGACCTCCACGTCGTCGAGCGTCGTTCCCGGCTTCGCGACGAGCACGAAGTTGACCTTGACCAGGTACTCGCCGATGATCCGCAGCCCCGGCAGCGTCGCCAGGGCATCCAGCGTGGTGGAGACACCGCCCTCGACCGAGTTCTCGATCGCGATCATGGCAGCATGGCTGCGTCCCTCGAGTACGTCCGCGAGCGCCTCGCCCACGTTGTGCACGGGCTTCCAGTCCTGGCCCCGGGCCTCGGGCACCTGGTCGAGCGCCGCCTCGGTGAACGTTCCTGCAGGGCCCAGATAGCTGTACGTGCGGCGTTCGGTCACCCGGCCAGCCTAGTGACATCTCGCGCCCCGGTCGCCGACGTTGCAAGATGGGAGCATGACCAGCCGTGCCGGCCTCCCCGCCGAGGAACAAGACCTGATCGACGTCGACGAACTGATCGCCGCGTACTACGACAGGCATCCGGACCCCGCGATCACGGCGCAGCGCGTCGTCTTCGGCACCAGCGGTCATCGCGGCTCCGCGCTGACCTCGAGCTTCAACGAGGACCACATCCTCGCCACCACCCAGGCCATCGTCGACTACCGCAGCAGTCAGGGCATCCGCGGTCCGCTCTTCCTCGGGCGCGACACCCACGCCCTCTCCCTGCCGGCCGAGCGCACCGCCATCGAGGTGCTCGTCGGCAACGGCGTCGACGTGCGCATCGATTCCCGCGAGTCCTGGGTGCCGACCCCCGCGCTCAGCCACGCCATCCTGACCCACAACCGCTCGCTCGCCTCCGACGACCAGGCACGCGCCGACGGCATCGTCGTCACGCCGTCGCACAACCCGCCTCGCGACGGCGGCTTCAAGTACAACCCGCCGCACGGCGGCCCCGCCGACACCGACGCCACGAGCTGGATCGCCGACCGCGCCAACGACCTGATGGCCGCGGGCCTCGAGGGCGTCAAGCGCATCCGGCACGCCGACATCGACGAATCGACCATCGGCACCTATGACTTCCGCGACGCGTACGTGCGAGACTTGCCGACCATCATCGATATCGACGCGATCAAGCGCGCGGGTGTGCGCGTCGGCGCCGACCCGATGGGCGGCGCCTCGGTGGAGTACTGGGCGCTGATCGCCGAGATGCACGGCATCGATCTGACCGTCGTCAACCCCGAGGTCGACCCGACCTGGCGCTTCATGACACTGGACTGGGACGAGAAGATCCGCATGGATCCGTCGTCACCCAGCGCCATGGCATCCCTCGTCGCCAAGCGGGGCGACTTCGACGTGCTCACCGGCAACGACGCCGACGCAGACCGGCACGGCATCGTCACCCCGGATGCCGGCCTGATGAACCCCAACCACTACCTCGCCGTCGCGATCGACTACCTGTTCTCGCACCGCGCCGATTGGCCGCGCGACGCCGCCATCGGCAAGACGCTGGTGTCGTCGATGATCATCGACCGGGTCGCCGAATCGCTCGGACGCCGCCTGCTCGAGGTGCCCGTGGGTTTCAAGTGGTTCGTTCCCGGTCTGCTCGACGGCTCGGTGGCGTTCGGCGGCGAGGAGTCGGCGGGCGCGTCGTTCCTGCGCAAGGACGGCACGGTGTGGTCAACCGACAAGGACGGCATCCTGTTGTGCCTGCTCGCGGCCGAGATCATCGCCGTCACCGGCAAGACGCCCTCCGAGCGCTACCGCGAGCTCGAGGAGGCCTTCGGCTCCTCGGCATACCAGCGGGTGGATGCCCCGGCGACGCCCGAGCAGAAGGCGACGCTCGGCAAGCTGAGTCCGGATGCTGTCAGTGCGACCGATCTGGCCGGCGAGCCGATCACCGCGAAGCTCTCCCATGCACCGGGCAACGGCGCGGCCATCGGCGGAGTGAAGGTGCAGACCGAGCACGCCTGGTTCGCCGCGCGCCCCTCCGGCACCGAGGACGTCTACAAGCTGTACGCCGAGAGTCTGCGCGGCCCGGAGCACCTCGCCGAGGTGCAGGAAGAGGCCCGCGCGGTCGTGGCTGCGGCGCTGGGGGGCTGACCCCCGCCCGCTCTATCTGCAGGAGATCGCGCGAAACGCAGGGGCTGGTACGCGGCAACACCCTGCGTTCTGCGCGATCCCCTTCGGTTCGTGCGCGAACTCGACGGGACCCGACTCGATTCAGTCGCCCCCGGGGGATCCGAGCAGTTCGCGCACCCGGCTGGAGATCCGGTGGAACTCCGGTGTCTCGAGCACCTCGGCGTAGCCGCGTTCGGCGGGAAGGTCGACGCGGTGCTCTTCGAGGATCCGGCCGGGCCGCGGGCTCATCACCACGACCCGGCTTGCCAGGTACACCGCCTCTGCGACGGAGTGGGTGACCAGCAGCACGGTGGTGCCGGTGCGCGCCCAGATGCGGTTGAGCTCGACGTTCATCTTCTCGCGAGTCAGAGCGTCGAGAGCGCCGAAGGGCTCGTCCATCAGCAGCACCCGCGGCTCGTGAAGAAGAGCACGACACAGCGACACCCGCTGCTGCATCCCACCGGAGAGCTCGTGCGGAAGCGCCTTCTCGAAGCCGCCGAGTCCGGTCATCTCGATCAGCTCGTCAGCGCGGACCTGTGCCTTCTTCATGTCCATCCCGCGCATCTCGGCCTGGAGCAGGATGTTCCCGCGCACGCTGCGCCACTCGAGCAGCGCCGCGCGCTGGAACACGAAGCCGATGTCCTGCCGCGGGGCGGTGACGTCCTCACCGTTCAGGCGGATCCGTCCTGCGCTCGGCAGTGTCAGACCGGCGACAGCCTTGAGCAGCGTCGACTTGCCGCAGCCCGACGGCCCCGCGATGGTGATGAACTCGCCCTGCTGGACATCGAGGTCGACACCCTCCAGCGCGTTCACCCGGCCTCGCTTCGAAGCGAAGGTGATGGCGACGTCGGCGATCTCGAGCGCCGTCGGCTGCGCATGCGTCATGTGCGTCGTCTCCTGTTCGTGCTGCACGGCCACGGTGGCAGCGATGTCACTCACCCGGCGCGAACGAGGCGTCGAAGTACGTGTCGACCTCGCCCTCGCCGGAGATCAGCCCGGCCTCGGCCAGGACGTCGAGGGTGGCCTGCCAGTCCTCAGTCGCGTTGGCACCCGGGGCACTGCCCTCGGTCGCCGGCGTGCTGAGCAGCTTGATGGTCTCCTGCCACTGGTTCAGCAGCACCTCTGCCTCAGGCATCTGCGGATCCTTGCCGTCCATGGCCTCAACGGCCGCCTCGGGGTCGTCGGCGGCTGCGCTGAACGCCTCCGACGTCGCGGCGACGAGCGCCTTGACGAGGTCGGGATCGTTCTTGATGGTGTCGTTGTGGGCGATGAGGCCGTTGCTGAAGAAGTTCAGGCCGGCATCCGCATAGCGCAGGTAGCGCATCTCCTTGCCGCTCTTCGCAGCGATCGTCGGGCCCTGGTCGTGCGCGAAGCCGATGAGGCCGTCCACCTGACCGGACAGCACGGCCGCGATCTTGCCGGCGGGGTCAAGGTTCTGCTGCTTCACGTCCGACTCCTGCAGGCCGACGGCCTCGAGGTACATCGGGAACGTCGTGGTCGGGGCATCTCCGGCCGAGACGGCGATGGTCTTGCCCTTGAGGTCCTCGGGCTCTTCGATTCCGGAATCGGCGAACACCTGCACCGCCGACGGCGTGGTCTGCAGGAAGACGCCGACGCTCTTGATCGCAACGCCCTTGTCGATGTTCGCGAGGACTGCCGGTGTGTCGGCCCAGCCGAAGTCGACCTGCTGCTGACCCACGGCCTGCGCGGTCTTGGTCGAGCCCTGACCCGCCTGGATCTCGAGGTTGATGCCGTGTTCTTCGAAGATGCCCTGCTCGACGCCGTAGTAGAACGGGGCGTGCTCGCCGTACGGGTACCAGTTGAGCATCAGAGTGACGTCGGTGAGTCCGCCACCGCCGGCTCCCGGGCTCTCACCGCTGTCAGGGGATGCTCCGGAACAGCCCACGAGCGCGAGTGCGGATGCGGCGACGACGGCGACGGCGCCGAGGACGGATGCTGACTTCTTCATCAGGTCTCCTTGCAGTGAATGGTGTGTGTGTCTTGGTGTGGCTTGTGGATGCTGGAGGATCGGCGCCGGTCAGAGCCGAACCGTGGCGGCGCCGACGTCGCGCTTGGACGCGTGCCAGGGGATCAGGAACTTCTCGGCGACCTGGATCACGGCGAACAGCAGCACCCCGAGCAGCGACATGATGATGAGCGCTGCGAAGAGCATGGCCGTGTCGAGATTGCCGTTCGCCTGCAGGATCACGTACCCCAGGCCCTCGTTCGCGCCGACGAATTCACCGACCACCGCACCGGTGACCGCCAGGGTCGCGGCGACCTTCAGGCCGGAGAGGAGCTCGGGAAGCGCGGCGGGCAGGCGGACCTTGAGGAAGGTTCGCAGCCGGCTGGCGCCCATCGTCGATGTGAGCTGGAGGATCTCGGGGTCTACCGACCGCAAGCCGGCGAGGCCGGAGATGACGACGGGGAAGAACGCCATCAGGACGGCCACGAGGATCTTCGGCGCAGCCCCGAAACCGAGCCAGACGATGAAAAGCGGCGCGATTGCGATCTTCGGGATGACCTGAGCGAACAGGATGATCGGATAGAGGGTCTTCTCCAGGCCCTGTGAGTAGACCATGATGACGGCGACGAACACGCCGACGACCACGGCGATCGCGAATCCGATGAGAGTCTCGTAGGTCGTCACCCACGTGTTCTGCGCGAGGTAGGCGGCGTTGTCGGTGAACGCGGCCCACGTGTCGCCGGGCGACGGGATGATGTAGGGCTGCACCCACTTCATCGCGGTGACGAGCCACCAGACGACGACCAGCACGAGGACGAAGACGACGGGGTGCCAGTAGCGCGTCCACAAGCGGATGAGGGGGCTCGGCTCGCGGTTGCGCTGCGCGACCGCCAGCGCCATGGTGGCGTTCTGCGTTGACGACATGGGTTTCCTTGACGACGATGTCCGGGTGGCTGGCTGTTCGGGAAAGCGTATTCCGACGTGCTCTATGCGAGTGTATGTCGATGCACCAGACGTGTCAAACCTCGAGGTGCGACCGCCCGGTCGAGGGGTCGCGGCGCCTCAGGATCGTGTCCCCGCGAACCCCCATGCCAGTTCCGCGCCGGCGGCGTTCAGCCAGCGCTCCGGATCGGACAGGGCGGATGCCGATGACCCGGCCAGCTCGGTGAGCGACACCATTGAGGTGAATATGCCGGTGTCGGCATGCTCGTCGATGCGGCCCGCGGCGAGGAGGGCCGGCACACCGGCATCCGAGGCCGACGACGCGACGTGCGAGGGCACCTTGCCGTCGCCCGACTGGCCGTCGTACGCGCCTTCGCCGGTCACGACCGCGTCGGCGCCTGCGAGAGCTGCAGCCAGGCCGATGAGGCCCGCGACCTCCGCCGCACCGGGAAGCAGTCGCGCACCCCACGCGACGAGCGCGCCGCCGACACCGCCGGCCGCCCCCGCGCCGGGAGTCAGTGCGTCAAGATCGAGCAGCGTCGCCAGCCGCGCGAGAGCAGAATCCGTGCGTTGCTGATCACCGCGGTCGGTCAGGCCCTTCTGCGGTCCGAACACGGCAGCTGCGCCACGCGGCCCGGTGAGCGGATTGGTGACGTCTGTGAGCACTCGCACATCAGACGCCCTGCGCATGCCACTGAAGTCTGCGTGCGCGATATCGGGCAGACCGCGAGCCCCTGGCGCGACCTCGTCACCCGATTCGTCGAGGAACCGGGCGCCGAGCGCCCGCATCATCCCCGTGCCGCCGTCTGTCGACGCGCTTGAGCCGATGCCGAGCACCAACCGCGAGACTCCGTGGTCGAGCGCCGCGGCGATCGCCTGACCGAAGCCGCGCGAGTCGGCATCCCACGGCCGCAGCTCGTCGAGCATCTCGATTCCTGACGTTGACGCCAGGTCGATCACGGCCGTGCCGCGCGGCGCGTCATCGGATGCCGGCAACAGCAGCCACGACGTCTGCACGGGCCTGCCGGCCGGGCCGTCGACGCTCACCGGCATCCGCTCTGCCGAGGGCACGGCGACCGCGAAGGCGGCGACGGTGCCCTCTCCCCCGTCGGCCATCGGGCGCAGCACGATCTCTGCTCCGGGGTCGACGTCGCGCCAGCCCGCGGCGAGCGCGGCAGCGGCATCCGCGGCGGTGATCGAGCCTTTGAAGCTGTCCGGGGCGAACACGATCCGCGTCACAGCGCCCCCACCCCCGGTGTGCTGTCGCGCACGAGGACCTCGAGCTGCATCGGCGACTGCGCCCACTCGTCATCCACCGTGGCGCGGAACGCCTGATAGCCCAGGTCGCTCAGCGGCACGCGAACCGTCGTCAGCTGCGGCGTGACATCCCGGCTCACGGGCACATCGTCGAACCCGGTCACAGCGATGTCGGCGCCGACGGTGCGCCCGGACTCGCGGATCGCCGTCATGGCGCCGATCGCCACAACGTCACTCAGCGTGAACACCAGCGTTCCGGCATCCACCCCGTCTTCAAGTGCTCTGCGCATCGAAGCGGCACCCGACTCGCGCTCGAACGTCCCCCGGTACACCCGCGAGATCTCGCCGCCGCCCGCTTCGAAGCCCTCTGCGAACCCGCCGAGGCGATCGTCGGAGGTGCGCACGCCCTCGGCCGCCGCGATCGCAATGGCGCGGCGGTATCCGAGTCGCGCCATCTCGCGTCCGAGACGCTCGGCGCCGTCGTGGTTGTCGATGCGGATGCTGCGATCGCCACCCGGCCCGAACGTGACCGTCCGCCCGCCGAGGTCGCGGAACGCGGCGAGTTCGGCGACGGTGCGGCCCTCGCCGTCGTCAGTTCGGGAGGCGGCGAGGATCGCGCCCCGCGGACGCTGCCCGCGCAGCGCGCGCAGGATCTTCACCTCGCGATCGGGGTCGCGTTCGGTGATGGCGATCGTGACGATGAGGTTCTCCCCGTCGGCACCCCGGGCGACGCCCGACGCGATCAGGCCGAAGTAGGGGTCGGCGATGTCGGCGACCAGCAGCGCGATCGCCGCAGATGTGCCGCGAGCTGTCGCCTGCGCCGAGGCGTTGGCGGTGTAGCCGAGATCATCCGCCGCCTTCTCGACGCGAACGCGGTACGAGTCGGCGACCTTGCGCTCCGAGCCGTTCAGCACTCGCGAGGCTGTCGCCAGCGAGACCCCGGCCTCGCGAGCGACATCGTGCAGGGTGGGTGAGCGTCGCGCGTCAGCGGTCATGAACAGAGCCTATCGAGGGCGCCGTCCCGCCCGCGGGCGTGCGGCGTCGCGGGGCTCGGCGCTCGACACGACGATGTCCAGGTCGCAATGGATGCCGCTTCGACGGCCGGATACCGGCATCCATTGCGACCTGGGCGCCCGGGTCATGGCCGTTCGCGCTCATCGCGCCGCGGCCAGCCACTCGCGCAGAGTCGCCGCCTCCGATGCCAGCAGCGCGGGATCATCGTCGGGCACGAACTCGAGCAGGGCGTCGCGCGGAGGTGACGGCTGCGCGGCGGCCGCGGCGATCACGCCGCGCCACAGCTCCGCGCGCTCGTGAAGTCGCAGCCGCTCGGCCGCCGGCCACCACGAGAACACGTGCACCGCGCTGGTGTGGGCGGCGACCGCGTCGTACTCGGCGAGGGCAAGGTCGTCGGCGGCGCCGACCGACGGCTGCCAGTACGTCGTCAGCGCGGGGCTGCCGACGTCGGCGAGCAGTCGCAGCACAGCGCCGGGGTTGTCTGCGAGTGTGCCGCGGTGGAACTCCAGCGCGAGGGCGATGCCGCGTTCGGATGCCTCGGACGTGGCATCCCGCAGCCGCGCGATGACCTGCGAGTACTCGTCCGGCGACGCGTCGGCCGAGTCGACGCGACCAGCCCAGATGCGCACCCGGTCGGTGCCGAGCGCCTCCGCGCTGTCGAGGATCGGGGTGAGCTGCTCGTCCGCGCCGGAGCGGAAGTACGAGCCGTACGAGCAGGTCTCGAGCCCGGCATCCGACGTCGCCCGGGCGACCTCCGCCGCCCGCTCGGGGTCACCGGGCGGCACGTGCACGTCGCCACCCCACTCGATCACCTCGAGTCCGGCCTCGGCCGCGAGCGGCGCGAGATGCTCGGGCGTCAGCTGCCGGAAGGTCACCGAGCAGAGTCCGGGTCGCATGGGCACCTCTCAATGGTTCCGGTCGCACTCTTGGCGAGTACAAGCGCGCCCACACTAGCCAGAAGCGCGACCGGAGCGGTAGTCAGGGCAGGTGGGGCGCGACGGTCTCGGCGAACGCCGCCGCCGTGCGGGCGACCACGTCGGCCGGGTCGGTGTCCCAGATCTGCTGGTTGAAGATCTCGACCTCGATGTCGCGGTCGTATCCCGTCTCGATGACGGCGCGGGTCAGCGAGGCGAAGTCGATCACGCCGTCGCCCATGTAGTGCCGGCTGAGCAGCACGTCGGCGGGCAGCGGCGTCGCCCAGTCGCACACCTGGTACGTCGCGATGCGTCCCTCGCGCCCGGCGCGAGCGATCTGCTCGTAGACCTGCGGATCCCACCAGATGTGGAACGTGTCCACCGCCGCGCCGACCGTAGCGGCATCGAAGTCGGATGCCAGGTCGAGCGCCTGCCCGAGCGTGGAGACCACACACCGGTCGGACCCGAACATCGGATGCAGGGGTTCGATCGCCAACGTCACGCCGGCGCCCTGTGCATACGGGACGAGCTCGCCGAGGGCATCCCGCACCCTCTCGCGGGCGCCGATCAGGTCGCGCGACCCCTCGGGCAGACCACCCGCGACGAGCACGAGAACGGCGGTCGACCCGTCAGCGCCGGCATCGGCGAGCGCCGCCGTCTCGTCGATCGCGCGGCGGTTATCGCCGAGTGCGGCATCGCGCTCGAGGCCCGCAGGCAGTGTGAAGAAGCCGCCGCGGCAGTGGCTCGAGAAGCGGAGCCCCGAATCGGCGAGCATCTTCGTCGCGGTGTCGAGGCCGACCTCGTTCACCGGCTCGCGCCAGAGTCCGATCGACTGCACACCGGCATCCGCCGTCACCCGCAGTGCGGTCGCAAGGTCGGCGTACTTGATGGTGGCCTGGTTGATCGACAGGCGGGGGTCGACGGTGCTCATCAGGCGGTACCCTCCTCAAATTCCGGGAACGGATGCAGGGAGTTTGAACGGATGCAGGTCGAATCACCGGCGTGTCGCCCTGCATCCGTCTTTTTGGCCTGCATCCGTTCCGGGGAGCTGCGGGTGGGGGCGGGTGCGGGGATCATGCGTCCACTCCGTTCAGTCTCAGCATCCCGTGCCAGCGCTCACGAGCGAGATCGGGGTTCTCGAGTGCGAGCGAGGCGTTCGCCAGCTCGACGATGCGGCTCAGGTGGGGCAGGCTGCGGGCGGAGTGCAGGCCACCGACCATCTGGAAGGCGGGCTGGTGCCCGTTCAGCCACGACAGGAAGGCGACGCCCGTCTTGTAGTAGAACGTCGGCGCGGCGAACACCTGGCGGCTGAGCTCTTCGGTGGGGCCGAGGATGCGCTCGTAGGCCGCCTGATCGCCGGCATCCAGCGCCTGGATCGCCGCCGAGGCGACGGGCGTGATCGCCGCGAACGCGCCGAGAAGCGCGTCGGAGTGCCCACGGTCGGAGTCCGCGATCAGGGAGACGTAGTTGAAGTCGTCTCCGGTGAACATGCGGATGCCCTCGGGAAGCCGTTCGCGCACCGAGATCTCGCTCTCGGCGTTGAGCAGACTCATCTTGACGCCGGCCACCTTGCCCGGGTGCTCGTCGATGATGTCGAGAAGGACATCGGATGCCGCGGGCCAATCAACCGCACCGAAATACCCCTCGAGCTCGGGGTCGAACGCCGTGCCCAGCCAGTGCAGCACCACCGGAGTCGTGGCGCGCGACAGCACCGCACGGTAGACGCGGCGGTAGTCGTCGGCGCCGGTCGCGACCCGCGCAAGATGACGGGATGCCATCAGCACCGGCCCTGCGCCCTGCGCCTCGGTGAACTCGAGCTGCGAGACGTAGGCGTCGATGATCTGGTCGATCGAGACGACGTCCTCAAGAACGTGGTCGGTGTTGACGCCGACCACGACCGAGCCGCCCTCCTCGCGGGCGACCTCGGCGCTTCGCGCGATCAGCTCGCGGGTGGCGACGGCATCGAGCCCCATGTTGCGCTGCGCGGTGTCCATGGCATCCGCCACTCCCAGCCCCCACGAGTACACGTTGCGGCGGAAGGCGAGCGTGGAGTCCCAGTCGATGTCGGCCGGCTGTCCGGGAGTGTTGTCGGCGGAGACCTTCGGCACGACGTGCGCGGCCGCGTAGGCGACGCGGCTTGTGAGCGGCGTGGGCGGACGCGTGTACACCCCGGAGTCGTTCAGCGCAGCATCCGACAGCGTGCCATCGGGCGCCAGCAGGCGAAGCGTGGTCACAGCGAGAGCTCCTCGAGCACGATCTTGCGACCCTCGGCGCTGGAGCGCAGCCCGGCCTCGGCGAACTGCACGCCCTTGGCGCCGGCGAGCAGGTCGAAGGCATAGTCGGTGCCTTCGACGTACGAGCGCAGGTACTCCTCCCACTGCTGGCGGAAGCCGTTCAGGAAGACGTCGTTGGTCGGCACATCCTGCCAGTCGGCGTCGTAGTCGTGGGTGTCTTCGAGGTCGGGGTTCCACACCGGCTTCGGGGTGGCGTTGCGGGGCTGGATCTTGCAGCCGAACAGGCCGACGACCGCCGACCCATGCGTGCCGTCGACCTGGAACTCGACCAGCTCGTCGCGGTTGACGCGCACGGTCCACGATGAGTTGATGGTCGCGGTGATGTCGCCGTCGAGCTCGAAGATGCCGTAGGCGGCGTCCTCGGCGGTGGCGTCGTAGTGCTCGCCCTTCTCGTCCCAGCGGTCGGCGATGTGCACGGCGGCCTGGGCGTAGACGCTCTTCACCTCGCCGAAGAGGTTCTCGAGCACGTAGTTCCAGTGCGGGAACATGTCGCTGATGATGCCGCCGCCGTCTTCGGTGCGGTAGTTCCAGCTGGGCCGCTGCGCCGGCTGCCAGTCGCCCTCGAACACCCAGTAGCCGAACTCGCCGCGCACCGAGAGGATGCGACCGAAGAAGCCCGAGTCGATGAGGCGCTTGAGCTTCTGCAGACCGGGCAGGTAGAGCTTGTCGTGCACGACCCCAGTCTTGACACCGGCGTCCTTGGCGAGGCGGGCGAGCTCGAGGGCCTCGCCGAGCGACTCGGCGGTGGGCTTCTCGGTGTAGATCGCCTTGCCGGCGGCGATGGCCTTGCGGATCGCGACGGCGCGCGCCTTGGTGACGAGGAAGTCTGCATAGATCTCCCACTGCGGGCCGGCCAGCGCGGCGTCGAGATCGGTGGTGTAGTCGGCGATGCCGTGCTCGGCGGCGATCTCAGCGAGCTTCGCCTCGCTGCGGCCGACCAGGAGGGGCTTGACGGTCACCTTCGAGCCGTCGGGCAGCTCGATGCCGCCCTGGTCGCGGATCGCGAGGATCGATCGCACCAGGTGCTGTCGGTAGCCCATGCGTCCGGAGACGCCGTTCATGATGATGCCGATCTCGCGCACGTCGGTCATGGTGGTCCGTTCTGTCTCGGGTCTCTGGCGCGCCTTCGATTCTCGGTAAGCGCTTTCCAGCATCCAATCAGGTTACGGTCGCGAGCGCAACCCGCGCGAGGTGGCGGCCGTGCGAGCCGGCGACCCGTGCGAGCCGTGCGAGCCATGCGAGCCGGCGACGACACGCCGCCGCCCCTGCTGAGCTACCCCGCCCCTGCTCATTCACGTAAATGAGCAGGGGCGGGGTAGCCGAGCAGGGGCGGGGATGTCACGCAGTAGCCGGGATTCCCGGCCTCAGCGCCCCAGCGCGTCGAGCAGCTCCGAGAAGTGGTCGAGGTCGTCGGCCGACCAGGCGCGCAGCCGATCGCCGATGCGCCCCTTGTACGCCATGCGGGCCGCGGCCACACGCTCCTGCGCAAGGTCGGTGGCGACCAGCCGCCGGGCTCGCCGATCCTCGGGGTCGCGCACACTCTCGACGAGGCCGAGCTGCTCGAGCTGGCGCACATGCCGGCTCACCGCCGACTTGTCGGTCTGCAGGCGCTCGATGATCTCACCGGCCGTGGTCGCCGTGCCGCTCACGATCGAGGTGAGCACCTGATAGCCGAGGGGCTGCAGATCGGGATGCACGGTCGCCGCAGCCTCGCGCCACCCCACCCGGATGCGGGCGAAGAGCCGGCCGAGCTCGTGCTCCACCCTTGCGACGGCGCGATCGAGCTCGGCATCGTCTCCGGCAGCACCGAGGTGCGCAGGAGGAGCGGCGTCGGCAGCGGCAGTCATGATCGTCAGTGTACGGCGAGCGGACACGGTGCTCAGACCTCCGACAGCACCTGGAAGGCCTTGGATGCCGCACGCATCTCATCCGGGCTCAGTCGGGCGAGCGCCGACCGCAGCCAGACCGCATGATGCGTGCGCACCTCGGCCAGCGCCGCGCACGCCTCGGGGGTGGCTGTCAGCACGCGCTGGCGGCCATCGCTCTCATCGGGACGCGACTGCACCAGGTCGAGATCCTCCAGCATCCGCACCTGCCTGCTCACGAACGATTTGTCCATCCCGAACGTCTCGACGAGCTGGTGCGCGTTCGCACTGCCGGTGCGGGCGATGAAGCTCAGCAGCTTGTACGCGGCCGGCGACAGATCGGGGTGGATCCGCGCCGCAGCATCCCTCCACGCCGCGGTCATCCTCGCGAATGCCAGGTGCAGATGCCCCTGGAACTCGGCCAGGGCGTCATCGGCGACGGCGTCGGCGGATGCCACGGCGCGGAGTGTCATCTCAGCGCCCCGGGGAGGGGACGTCGACGACGCGGATGCTGCCGGTGGCGTTCATCGAGGCGCCGACCTCCGCCTCGGCGACCTCGATGGTCGCCTCCTCGGCGTTCTCGCGCAGCAGCTCTGCGGAGGTCTTGGTCGACAGCGGCTTGTTGCGGATGAACGCGATGGCGATGATGCCGATCACAGCCAGCGGGATCGCGACGATGAACGCGTCGGCGATGCCGAGTCCGTAGGCCGACTCCACGACAGTCCGGATGCTGTGGGGCAGCTCACCCACGTTCGGCACGTTGCCGCTGGCGAGATGCTTCAGCGCCTCCACCTCTTCGGGCGAGGTGGGTGTGAAGCTCTTCAGCCCGTCGGTGACGTGCGTCGCGACGCTGCTCGCCATCAGCGATCCCATGATCGTGACGCCGATCGTGCCGGCGATCGTGCGGAAGAAGTTGACGTTCGACGAGGCCGCACCCAGCTGCTGCGGCGGCGTGTCGTTCTGCACGATCAGCGTGAGGTTCTGCATGACCATTCCGAGGCCGGCCCCGAGCACGAACATGTAGATCGCGACGAACACGAACGGGGTGTCGTAGCGCAGCGTCGACATGAGGGTGACGCCGACCAGCGCGAGGATGGAGCCGGTCACCATCCAGCCCTTCCACTTGCCGAAGCGGCTGACGAGCTGGCCGATGATGATCGACGCGCCCATCTGGCCGACGATCATCGGAATGGTCATCAGGCCCGACTCGGTCGGCGTGGCGCCGCGGGCAAGCTGGAAGTACTGGGCGAGGAAGACCGAGGTCGCGAACATCGAGACGCCGATCGCGATCGACGCGATCACCGACAGCGTGAAGGTGCGGTTGCGGAAGAGCGACATCGGCACGATGGGCTCCTTCACGAAGAACTCCACCACGACGAACGCGACGATCATGACCGCGGCGATGATCGCCAGGGTCCAGCTGGTGACCGAATCCCAGTCGAACTGGCTGCCGCCCATCGACACCCAGATCAGCAGCGTCGAGACGCCGACGGCCAGCAGCACGATGCCGAAGTAGTCGATCGAGACCTTCGCCTTCGCGGGCTTGGGCAGGTGCAGGGTGACCTGCAGCAGGATCAGAGCGACGACGGCGAAGGGCACGCCGACGAAGAAGTTGGACCGCCAGCCCCAGGTGTCGGTGAGGAAGCCACCGAGCAGCGGACCACCGATCGTGCCGAGGGCCATGATGCCGCCGACGACACCCATGTACTTGCCGCGCTCGCGCGGCGAGATGATGAGGGCGACCGCGACCATGACCAGCGACATCAGGCCGCCGACGCCGACGCCCTGGATCACTCGCACGGCGATGAGCATGTTGGTGTCGGTCGAGAAGCCGGCGATGACGGTGCCGGCGGTGAAGAGGATCAGCGACAGCTGGACGAGGATCTTGCGGTCGACGAGGTCGGCGAGCTTGCCCCAGATGGGGGTCGAGACGGCGGTGGCCAGCAGGCTGGCGGTGATGACCCAGGTGTACTGCGACTGGGTGCCGCCGAGGTCGGCGATGATGACCGGCAGCGAGGTCGACACGACGGTGCCCGAGAGCACCGCGACGAACATGCCGACGATGAGACCCGAGATCGCGGTGAAGACCTCACGGGCCGAGCGCTGCTGCTCTTGCGCGGGCGGTGTGGTGATGGCGGATGAAGTCAAAAGAGGGGTTGCTCCTGCGTTGAAAGTTGATCGACGTCAACCATACTCCTGTAGTTGCACTTTCGCAACTATTGCGGAACGTCAACGATGGCGGTGGCTCTATCGTGGACACCGCAGCATCCGACCGACGGAGGATCCATGACCACCCCGCCCGCTCGCGCCCTCCTCGCCATGTCGGCCGACGCCGCCCACGCGGTCTTCGACGAGTCCCGGCTGGCCCGCCTGCAGGACCTCACCCGGCTGCATTCGACCGCGCCCGTCGACATCGACACCCTGCCCGACGAGGTCCTCGCCGACATCGAGGTGCTCATCACCTCGTGGGGCGCCCCGCACCTCGACGCCGCACGGCTGGCGCGGTTGCCGAGACTGCGCGCCGTGCTCCACGCCGCCGGCAGCGTGCGCCAGATCGTCTCGGATGCGCTCTGGCAGCGCGGCATCCGCGTCACCTCCGCCGCCGATGCCAATGCAGTGCCGGTCGCGGAGTTCACGTTCGCGGCGATCGTCTTCGCCGGCAAGCGCGCGTTCACGCACCTGCGCACCGCGGCCGACCAGCGCGCACAGCGCGGTCTGCTCGACTACACAGAGGTCGGCAATGTCGACCGCACGATCGGCGTCGTCGGATTCTCGCGGATCGGCAGACGCGTGGTGGAGATGCTGCGGATGCTCGATGTGCGCGTCCTGGTCGCCGACCCGTTCGCGGACGCCGAGGCCGTGGCTGCCGCCGGCGCCGAGCTGCTGCCGCTCGAGGCGCTGCTCCCGCAGGTGCAGGTGCTCTCGCTGCACGCCCCCGACCTGCCGTCGACGCACCACATGATCGGGGCCGCGGAACTGGCCGAATTGCCCGATGGCGCGACCGTGATCAACACCGCGCGCGGTGCGCTGCTCGATCACGATGCGCTGCTCGCGGAATGCCGCACCGGTCGACTCGATGCCGTACTCGACGTCACCGACCCCGAGCCACTGCCGGCCGACTCCGAGCTGCTGCGGCTGCCCAATGTCGCCGTCACCCCGCACATCGCCGGCTCGCTGGGAACCGAGCTGCGCCGCCTCGCGGATTCCGTCCTCGACGAGCTCACCGCGTTGGCACAGGGCGCCGCGCCCCGGCATCCGATCACCGCCGCCGACATGACCTCGACCGCATGATCGATGTGCCGCCCACGGGTCGCGCGCGCGGTCTCGCAGTGGTGAAGTAGGAGCATGCGCGCAGTCATCATGCACGGACCCGGCGATGTCCGGGTCGAAGACGTCCCCTCCCCCGAGCTCCTCGAACCGACCGATGCGATCATCCGCGTCGACGCGGCCTGCGTGTGCGGCTCAGACCTGTGGCCGTACCGCGGCATCGCGGCGCAGACCAAGCCCCGCAGGATGGGTCACGAGTACATCGGCACTGTCGAGCAGATCGGCTCCGAGGTGCGCGAGATCGCTGTCGGCGACTTCGTGGTCGGCTCGTTCATGGCATCCGATGGCACCTGCGAGATCTGCGCGGCGGGATATCAATCGCGCTGCGCGCACGTCGTGCCGATGGGATCGGTCGGCACGCAGGCCGAGTACGCGCGCATCCCCTGGGCCGACGGCACCCTCGTGAAGGTGACCGGCGAGATCACGCCGCAGCGGCGGCGTGGGCTGCTCGCGGCGTCCGACGTGCTCGGCACGGGATGGTTCGCGGCCGTCGCCGCGGAGGCCGCCCCTGGCAAGACCGTCGCCGTCGTCGGCGACGGGGCCGTCGGGCTGCTGGGTATCCTCGCCGCTTCCCGGCTGGGCGCGGAGCGGATCGTCGCGATGTCGCGGCACGCCGACCGGCAGGCGCTCGCCCGCCGCTTCGGCGCCACCGACATCGTCGAGGAGCGCGGGGATGCCGGCGTCGAGCGCGTCAAGGCGCTCACCGGCGGCTACGGCGCGCACTCCACGATCGAGGCGGTCGGCACGCAGGAGGCGATGCAGCAGGCGATCCGCTCGACACGGCCGGGTGGACACGTCGGGTTCGTCGGCGTCTCGCACGGGGTGACCATCGACGGCAGCGACCTGTTCTACTCGACGGTGCACCTGCACGGCGGGCCGGCCCCGGTGCGGCGGTTCCTGCCCGAGCTGATCGACCTGATCATGACCGATCAGATCGACCCCGGCGCCGTGTTCGACCTGACGCTCCCGGTTGACGACGCCGCCGAGGGCTACCGCGCGATGGACGAGCGCCGCGCGATCAAGGCGATGCTCGAGTTCTGAATCGGGCCGCGTCAGGCGGCCGGCGTGTCAGGTGGCCGACGTGTCAGGTGGCCGACGTGTCAGGTGGTGGCGCGCCGGACCAGCGTCGGCGGCGTGAGCGCCGGCGGCACGGAGTCGGATGCTGCCACCGCCTCGATCCGGGCGACGAGCGCCTGCACGGCCTGCTCGCCGAGAGCGTCGAAATCCTGGCGGACCGTGGTGAGCGGAGGGCGATAGTCGGCGGCATCCGCGATGTCGTCGAACCCGATCACCGCGACGTCGTCGGGCACGCGGCGCCCGGCGTCGGCCAGCGCACGCAGCAGACCGAGCGCCATCTGGTCGTTGGCCGCGAACACGGCCGTGACCGCATCGGATGCCGCCAGCACCCGCCCCTGCGTGTACCCCGAAGCGGCAGTCCAATCGCCGCGCAGCGGCTCGGGCGCCTCAGACCCCGCTACCTCGCGCCAGCCCCGTTCACGCTCGGAGGCCGCGAACGATCCGGCCGGACCCGCCAGGTGGTGCACCGTGGCGTGGCCCCGAGCCTTCAGGTGAGCGACGGCCAGGCGCGCACCGGCGGCGTGATCGATGCCGATCACGGTGAAGCGATCATCGGGTGGCGAGTCGATCACGACGAGCTCGATGCCGGCGGGGGCCGCGCCGCGCGCAAGCGCCGTGGCCTCGTTCAGCACGATCGCGCCGTCGACACCCTGATCGTGCAGGCGATCGAAGGCCCGGACGATGTCGCCGTCGTCGCCCAGCGTGACCACAGTCAGCGCGTAGCCGCGGGCCGAGGCCGACTCGGCGACAGCCTGCAGCATGCGGGAGTTTCCGACGGTCGCCAGGGTCTGGGCGACCAGCCCGAGCGTCTGGGTGCGTCCGGTGCGCAGCGCCCGGGCCGCGCGATTGGGCCGGTAGCCGAGCTCGGCCATCGCCTGCTCGACGCGCAGACGGGTGGCGGGATCGACCCGGGGACTGTCGTTCGCGACCCGGGAGACGGTCTGGTTCGAGACGCCGGCGCGAGCGGCGACCTGCGCCATCGAGACGCGTCCGGCCGCCCTGTCTGCCCGCCCTGCTTCCGGCATCCCGATCCCCTCTCGCGCACCGCTCCTGCGTTCACAACTCCGGCGTGTTGACGTTACCATGCGCCTGCCCGTACGATGTTCACGTGAACACGCAGATTTCTCCGGAGTTTCGCGCAGACGAGCTCGGCGCCGGCGTGGTCAAGCGCAGCACGCGCCTGGCCGACGGGCGCGAACTGTTCTACTTCGACGACCCCGGCACGGCGCTCGGGCCGGAGCGCAACGTCGATGCCCGCACGCTCGACGAGCGCCCCGAGACGGCGACCATGCGCCAGGACATCCTGACCGGCGACTGGATCACCTTCGCCACCAAGCGCCAGAACCGCGTCATGATGCCCGGCGCCGATGCCGACCCGCTGGCGCCGCAGACCCCGACCAACCCGTCCGAGGTCCCCTCCCGCTACGACGTCGCCGTGTTCGAGAACCGTTCCCCCGCGTTCGGCCCCGCCCTCAACCGGGCCACCGGCGGCGTTCCCCAGGCCGCGAACCCGACCCGCGGACTCGACGACATGGCAGAGCTCGGCATCGGCCGCACCCGCACCAGCGTCGGTCGCTGCGAGGTCGTCTGCTTCAGTCCCGATCACGAGGGGTCATTCGGCAGCCAGTCCGTCACCCGCGCGCGAACGATCATCGAGGCCTGGGCCGACCGCACGGCCGCGCTGTCGGCGCTGCCCGGGATCGAGCAGGTGTTTCCCTTCGAGAACCGCGGCGAGGCCATCGGCGTCACGCTGCCCCACCCGCACGGGC
Organism: Microbacterium bandirmense; assembly: GCF_037204185.1. Taxonomy (NCBI): domain Bacteria; kingdom Bacillati; phylum Actinomycetota; class Actinomycetes; order Micrococcales; family Microbacteriaceae; genus Microbacterium; species Microbacterium bandirmense. The sequence goes on from NZ_JBBDGM010000007.1 coordinate 247,579, forward strand.
AGATCTACTCCTACCCGTACGTCACCCCGCGCACGCAGCGGCTGCTCGACAACATCCACCGCACCGTCCCCGACCTGATGACCCGCGTACTCGACTTCGAGCAGACCTCCGACCGAGTGGTGCTGCAGGGCGAGCATTGGACGGCCTTCGTGCCCTTCGCCGCACGCTGGCCCCTCGAGGTGCAGCTGATGCCGCACCGTCATGTGCCCGACTTCGCCGCGTTGAACGACGCCGAGCGCGACGAGCTCGCGCCGCTCTACCTGCGGCTGCTGCGGGGAGTGGATGCCCTGTACTCGACCCCCACCGCCTACATCGCCGCCTGGCACCAGGCGCCTGTGAACGCAGGCCGCGACACCGTGCGCATGCGCCTTGAACTGACCAGCCCGCGCCGCGCGGAGGACAAGCTGAAGTTCCTCGCCGGTTCCGAGGCCGCGATGGGCGCCTGGACCGCCGAGATCCTGCCCGAGGTCGCCGCCGAGCGTCTGCGCGCCGCCGTCGCCTCGATTCCCGAGGTCTGACCCGCATCCCTGCCCCGCTCTCATCGCACAGCTTTGGAGATCTGCACATTCTCGGAGACAAACCCCCGAGCAGCTCCGAAGATGTGCAGAATTCCGAAGATCTGCCGCACACATCATCCCCAGGAGTCCCCCATGACCGCTCTCTCTGCGGCTCGCGACCTGTTCACCGACCTGACCGGACACGAGTCCGAGGGCACCTGGTCGGCCCCCGGCCGTGTGAACCTGATCGGCGAGCACACCGACTACAACGAGGGGTACGTGCTGCCGTTCGCGATCCAGCAGCGCACCTACGCCTCTGCCGCCCTGCGCGACGATGACCGCATCCGCGTCGCGTCGACCTTCGCCGACGAGCCGGTCGAGGTCGCACTGAGCGAGCTCGACCGGCTGTTCCCGAGCAACGGCGACTCGCGTGTTCCGGAGTGGTCGGCGTACGTGCTCGGTGTCGCGTGGGCGCTGCGCGCTGACCCTTCGACGGGCTCAGGGACCCGGTTCCGCGGCGTCGACATCGCGATCGCGTCCGACGTGCCGGTCGGCGCGGGGCTGTCGTCCTCCGCCGCGATCGAGGGAGCAGTGGCATCCGCCCTCAACCAGCTCTGGGGACTCGACCTCGACTCCGTCACGCTCGCGCAGGTCGGCCGACGCGCCGAGAACGAGGCTGTGGGCGCACCCACGGGGATCATGGACCAGATGGCATCGATGCTGGGCCGGCCCGATGCCGCGACCTTCCTCGACTGCCGCACGCTCGAGACCCGTTCGGTCCCGACCGGCTTCACCGCCGAGGGCCTCGAGGTACTCGTCATCGACACGCAGGTCAAGCACTCACACTCCACCGGCGGATACCGCGAACGCCGGGCGGCGTGCGAGCAGGGCGCCGAGCTGCTCGGCATCCGATCGCTGCGCGATGCCGATGTCAGCGACCTGCCCCGCGCGGCCGAGCTGATGGATGACGTGACGTTCCGCCGGGTGCGTCACGTGGTCACCGAGAACCAGCGCGTGCTCGACACGGTCGCCGCCCTCGCCGAGCGCGGACCGCGCGCGATCGGCGACCTGCTGGTCGCCTCGCACGCGTCGATGCGCGATGATTTCGAGATCTCGGTGCCCGAGCTCGACCTCGCCGTCGAGACCGCCCTCGCCAACGGCGCGGTGGGCGCGCGTATGACCGGCGGCGGGTTCGGCGGAGCGGCGATCGCCCTGATCGAGCACGATGCCGTCGAGGCCGTGTCGGATGCTGTCACCCGCGCCTTCTCGGATGCCGGCTTCGCCGCCCCGCACATCTTCACGGTCCGCCCGTCGGAGGGCCCGCGCCGCGACGTCTGAGGCGCGTCTGGCTCCGCAGCATCCTCGCCCCCTCTGAGCGACGCCGCCCCTACTCATTCACGTAAATGAACCGGGGCCGCGTCGCTGAGAGGGGGCGGCGATGCGGCGGCCCGGCAGGTATCCCGGCTGACACAATGAACTCTGCGCACCCGCGCGACGGAAGGAAGTCGGATGCCCGCTGATCGGATGCCCGTCCGCAACGCCACCGTCGCCGACGCGCACGGTCTCGCCGTGGTGCACGTGCGCAGCTGGCAGGCGGCGTACCGCGGGCTGATGCCGCAGGAGGTGCTCGACGCTCTGTCGATCGCCGAGCGCGAGGCGAACTGGGCGCGCTTCATGGCCGACTCCGAACGGAGTTCGCGCACCCTCGTGGTCGAGCGCGACAACGAGATCGTCGGCTGGGCGGGTTACGGCGCCGCCCGCGATGACGATGCTCCCGGTACCGGCGAGCTGTGGGGGATCTACGCCCACCCGGCTGCCTGGTCGACCGGAGTAGGTCATGCCCTGGTGACGGCGGTCGAGGCGGCGCTGCGCGCCGAGGGTCACGAGGTGGCGTATCTGTGGGTGCTGGCGGGCAACGACCGGGCCGCCGCGTTCTACGAGCGGCACGGATGGGCATCCGACGGCGGCACGAAGATCGACGAACGCCCCGGCCTCACGCTGCATGAACGCCGGCACGTGAAGCGTCTGGTCTGACAGCATCCGACCCCGACGACCCGGGAGGTCGGCTGCGCCTCAGTCCCAGGCTGTCATGACGTGCTTGATGCGGGTGTAGTCGTCGAAGCCGTACTGCGAGAGGTCTTTGCCGTAGCCGGAGTGCTTGAATCCGCCGTGCGGCATGTCGGACACGAACGGGATGTGCGTGTTGACCCACACGCAGCCGAAGTCGAGATCGCGCGTGAAGCGCATCGCTCTGCCGTGATCGCGGGTGAAGACCGATGCCGCGAGTGCGTAGCGCACGCCGTTCGCGAGTCCCAGCGCCTCGTCGTCGTCTGAGAAGGACTGCACGGTCAGCACCGGGCCGAACACCTCGTTCTGCACGGCCTCGTCGTCCTGCCGCATGCCCGAGACGATGGTCGGCGCGAAGAAGAAGCCCTTGTCTCCGACGCGCGCACCGCCCGTCTCGATTCTGGCGTGCGCGGGCAGCCGGTCGATGAACCCCTGCACCTGCGCGAGCTGCGCGACGCTCGACAGCGGCCCGTAGAACACGCCCTCCTCGCGGGGCCCGCCGGTGCGGGTCTCGCTCGCCCTGGCCACCAGCGCGCGCACCAGCTCGTCGTGCACCGAGGCGTGCGCGATCACCCGGGTCGCGGCGGTGCAGTCCTGACCGGCGTTGAAGAACGCGGCGGCCACGATGGCATCCGCTGCCTTCTCGATCTGCGCGTCGTCGAAGACGACGGCGGGCGCCTTGCCGCCGAGTTCGAGGTGCACGCGCTTGAGATCGGATGCTGCGGACTCGGCGACCGCCATGCCGGCCCGCACCGATCCGGTGATGGCGACCATCTGCGCCGCCGGGTGCGCGATCAGCGCGGCACCGGTTTCTCGGGCGCCGAGCACGACGTTCAGCGTGCCTGCGGGGGTGTGCTCGGCGACGATCTCGGCGAGCAGCAGGGTCGACTGCGGCGTGGATTCCGCGGGCTTGAGCACGACCGTGTTGCCGGCGGCGAGCGCGGGAGCGATCTTCCAGACGGCCATGTTCAGCGGGTAGTTCCACGGGGTGACCTGGCCGATCACGCCGATCGGCTCGCGGCGCACGTACGACGTGTGCCCGGCAAGATATTCCCCCGCCGCGCGCCCCTCGAGGCTGCGGGCGGCCCCGGCGAAGAAGCGCAGCTGATCGATCGACTGCTCGATCTCGTCTGCCACGAGGGTCGCGCGCGGCTTGCCGGTGTCCTGGGATTCGAGGTCGGCGAACTCCTCGACGCGTGCGGCCATGGCATCCGCGATCCGGAAGAGGGCGAGCTGCCGCTCGGCGGGCGTCGCATCGCGCCAGCGCGGGAACGCGGCGCTCGCGGCAGCGTAGGCCGCGTCGATGTCGTGCTGATCGGAGAGCGGGATGCTGCCGTACACCTCTTCGGTGGCGGGGTCGACCAGGTCGAGCCGCCCGGCGGCGCTGGTGCTTCGGTACTCGCCGGCGATGTGGTTCTGCAACGTCGTTGCCATGCCCGCCACTCTAGCCAGACTCACGACGAAATCGGAAGCGATCGACAGCCGAATCTACGAAATCAGTTGCAGGAGGGCACTCACGCTGACAGAATCGACACGTGAGCGACAAGTCGAAAGCCCCCGTCCTTGATGACGTCTCCAAGCAGATCATCGAGCTTCTGCAGCAGGACGGCAGGCGACCGTACGCCGAGATCGGCCGCGCTGTCGGGCTCAGCGAGGCCGCGGTGCGCCAGCGCGTGCAGCGTCTGACCGACGCGGGAATCGTGCAGATCGTCGCGGTGACCGACCCGCGTCAGCTCGGCTTCTCGCGGATGGCGATGGTCGGCATTCGCACGACCGGCGACCCGCGAGAGCTCGCCGAGGCGATCAAGGCCATCGACGAGTTCGCCTACGTCGTCGTGACGCTCGGGTCTTTCGACGTGCTCGCCGAGGCGATCTGCGAGACCGATGAAGACCTGCTCGAGCTGCTCTCGACCCGCGTGCGCACGATCCCCGGCGTCACGCACACCGAGAGTTTCCTCTACGCGGGTCTGCACAAGGACTTCTACAACTGGGGCACGCGCTGACGCGACCCACAGCACTCCTCCCCCTCATCTGCAACGGAGCATCATGGGAACCACCGTCTTCGAGCGATTCCGGCCCGCCGAAGGTCTGATCGACGACGCACTGCGCGACACACAGCACGCAACCTTCTGGCTCGATGACATCGATCGGCCCGCCTATCCACCGCTGCGCGGCCGGGTGCGCACCGATCTCGTCATCGTCGGCGGCGGCTACGCAGGCCTGTGGACGGCAGTGCGCGCCAAGGAGCGCGACCCGCAGCGCCGGGTCATGCTGCTCGAGGCAGCCCGGGTCGGCTGGGCGGCGTCCGGCCGGAACGGCGGCTTCTGCGAGGCGAGCCTGACGCACGGGTATGAGAACGGGATGAGCCGCTGGCCCGACGAGATGGAGCAGCTCGAGCGTCTGGGGCTCGAGAACCTCGACGGCATCGAAGAGAGTGTGCGCCGCTACGGCATGCACGTCGACTGGGAGCGCACCGGCCAGCTCGCGATCGCCACCGAACCGCACCAGATCGAGTGGATGCACGGCGAGGGATTCCTCGACCAGGATGCCGTGCGCGCCGAGGTGCACTCTCCCACCTACCTCGCCGGCAACTGGGATCGCCGGGGGTGCGCGATGATCCACCCGGCGAAGCTGGCGATCGAACTCGCCCGGGTCGCCACCGAGCTCGGCGTCGAGATCCATGAGCGCAGCCGGGTGACCGACGTCAGCGGCAGTGGCACGCAGACGATCACCGTGAGCGGCGGCGGTGTCGTGACCGCCGACCACGTCGCACTGGCGACCAACGTGTTCCCGTCGCTGCTCAAACGCAACCGGCTGATGACGGTGCCGGTGTACGACTACGTGCTTATGAGCGAGCCACTGACCTCCGAGCAGCTCGCGGCGATCGGCTGGAAGAACCGGCAGGGCCTCAGCGACTCGGCGAACCAGTTCCACTACTACCGGATGAGCGCCGACGACCGCATCCTGTTCGGCGGATACGACGCGATCTATCACTTCGGAGGCAAGGTGCGCCCCGAGTACGAGAACCGCCCGGAGTCGTACCGCCGACTCGCCTCGCACTTCTTCACCACCTTCCCGCAGCTGGAGGGGCTGAAGTTCACGCACCGCTGGGCCGGCGCGATCGACTCCAGCAGCCGGTTCTGCGCGTTCTTCGGCCTCGCCCGCGGTGGGCGCGTCGCCTACGCCACCGGGTTCACGGGGCTCGGCGTCGGGGCGACCCGCTTCGCCGCCGACGTCATGCTCGACAGACTCGCGGGCGACGAGACCGAGCGCACGCAGCTCGAGATGGTGCGCACGAAGCCGATCCCGTTCCCGCCGGAGCCCGCGGCCGCCATCGGCGTGAATCTCGTGCGTCGATCGATGGACCGCGCTGACCACAACGAGGGCAAACGCGACCTGCTGCTGAAGACGCTCGACGCGATCGGGATGGGTTTCGACTCATGAGCCGGTTGCCGCTCGAGACCGCTTGAGCGGAGTCGGATGCCGGTGAGCTGGTCGTTGTGCACGAGCCGCTCCCCGCCGCCGAGGTGCTCGAGGGCACCCCGACCGCCGGCGCACACGAGCTGGGGACGTTCTCGGGCGTCGAGCTGGGCGTGTGGGAGATGACGCCGGGGGGGGTGACGACCGACATCGAGACCGATGAGGTGTTCATCGTGCTGTCAGGCCGCGCCCGTATCGACTTCACCGTGCCCGCGCTGCCGTCGATCGAGCTGGGGCCCGGATCGATCGTGCGACTGACCGAAGGCATGCGCACCACCTGGACCGTCACCGAGATCCTTCGGAAGGTGTATCTGGCGGGCGCCTGATCCGCCAACTCAGGCGCTCACCGCTGCAACGCAGGCTGGTCTCGCCCCGTCCCGGTTTCACTTCAGGCAAAGGTAGGCATGTCAATCCTCAAGTCCGGGGATGACCTGAGCGAGTAATTTCCGGACATCGTCTCCCTTATGGGCTCCGGCGGTGAGGGCGGCGGGCAGCCACTCGGGGCCCTTTCCAACCGGTCGATGGAAGTCCTCGAGCTCCCCCACCGGTACAACGTGGAGTCGGCGAGCGCGCAACTGTTCAACGAGATCACTGAATGCGCGAGTTGCCTCACCTCGAGGGACACTGTTTAACCCGGCGTTCTTGGCGTCTTTCCAGAACTCGGCAGCTCGCACCGAAATGTGCTTCACAGCAGCGGCGTACGCGGCGTCGAGCTCAGCGTCCCACTCCGAACCGAGGCCGCAGACTATTGCCTTCAGCGTATCGACAGAGTTCAGGACATCGAAGTCGGCGATCACGGATGCGTCCACACCGAGGTCGGCCAGTACACCCAGAAGCTTTGGCATCCCATTCTTCCCACTGCTAGGGACGAAGAGTGTGTTGTCGGTAATCTGCCGCCGATTTCCCTGTATCGCTAGTTCCTCGCCTACCGCGGCATAGAAACGGCAATCGACATCACCCTCGCACACAATCACACGCTCATGAAAGAGCCCCTGCAGGATGTTCGAGAATCGCAGCACGGGATCGTTCCAGTACCCATTGAGCTGGTCGGAGGTCGTCGCGCGTAAGCTCGAACCGCCGGAGTGGCGGTCGATTCGCAGGACCTGCAGGGACTCGTTTCTCCCAGCACTCAGCAGCCCGATCAGAAAGTCCTTGTCGTGCGTCGAAGCAAGTACTTGAATGTTCCGTTCGTGCGCGACCTCCGCCAGCCAGCGCCCGACTGCCCGCGCTTGACCGGGGTGCAAGAAGGATTCCGGCTCATCGAGCAGGAGAACCTCAGGGGACAGTGCTAGAACCACCAAGGCAAGGCCAGTGAAGCTGCGGATTCCATCACCCTGATCATCTAACGCGGGCACCATAGCTGATGCCTTCGAATACTCAGCCGTAATGGCGTTCGCGGGAGGCGCAGCAACACCAACTTCACCAGCCCGGATGCGCGGTGGGAAGTTCTGGCGATCCAAGAAGACCGGGGTCGAGAATAAACTCTCAACCAATCTGGAGAGTTCTCCTTCGAGATCACCGTTGCTGTACAGGTGCTTCAACAGCCAGTTCTTGTTGCCATCTGGATAGTTGTCCGTGCGAAGCTCACCGCCGGCAAATTCGCTCAACGCCCCTGCGGGAATGCGTCGAACAAAC